>NZ_JBGSXF010000330.1:0-10405 GCF_041751555.1 Persicitalea sp.
TTCCTTATGCTTTTTGCAAAAAACCAATTTTCATCAAAATGAAAAAACTACTTAGCCTCGTGACGCTAACCGCGCTATCTTTTGCTACTCTGGCCCAAAACGAAACCATTATGTTGTGGCCCGCCGAAAAAATTCCGAACGCCATTCCAAACTCAGTGGAAGAAAAAACTACGAACAATGGGATGCTGCGCATAAGCGGTGTGACCGTTCCGTCGATGACGGCCTATATCCCGGCCAAGGACAAAGCTACCGGAGCCGCCGTGATGATTTGCCCCGGCGGCGGCTATGGCATCCTGGCTGCCGAACACGAGGGGTCGGAACTAGGCGAGTGGTTCAAAGCACGGGGTATCGCGGCCTTTGTCTTAAAGTACCGTCTTCCCAATCCCGAAGCCATGACTCTCCAGCACGAGGTTCCGCTCAAAGACGCCATGCAGGGCATAAAGCTGATTCGCCAAAAGGCGGCAAAGTATGCCATCGACCCCGCAAAGATTGGCGTCATGGGTTTTTCGGCGGGTGGACACCTGGCGGCGACACTTTCCACTCATTTCGACCGGGGCCAATACGCCAGCGACGACGCCCGACCCAATTTTGCCATTCTACTTTACCCGGTCATTACGTTTTCTAAAGAGTACCAGCACAGTGGCTCGCGCAAAAATCTACTCGGCTCAGATGAAACTGACGAGTTGATGAAGTACTACTCCAATGAGTTGATGGTGTCGCCCACAACGCCGCCAACCTTTCTGGTTCACGCTGAAAACGACAAATCGGTGCCTATTCAGAATAGCTTCGATTATTATCTGGCCCTGCGTCAGTTCGACATCCCGGCAGAACTGCACGCTTATCCTGAGGGAGGCCACGGCTTTGGAATGCGCACCGATGGCAAAGGGACGGTAGGTGGCTGGCCGATGGCGATGGAAGGCTGGCTGAAAAGTATGGGATATTTGTAGCTATGTGGTACGGTCGGACCCGCGCACGGGCTTCCAGCCCGTCTTCCTATGACTAAGAGAAGGGCTGGAAGCCTGTACCACACCACATTACGTATTCAGCACGTCACCACCGTTGGGATGCAGCACCTGTCCGGTAAAGTAGCTTGAATCTTCACTGGCCAGAAACACGAACGACGTCGCCACTTCACAAGGTTGTCCGGGACGGCCCAGCGGGGCATCTTTACCGAAAGTCTCTACCTTATCCGAACCGAATGTCGAGGGAATCAAGGGCGTCCAGATGGGGCCTGGGGCCACGGCATTGACCCGGATGCCTTTGTCGGCCAGATTGCCCGACAACGAACGGGTGAAAGCGACAATGGCCCCCTTTGTGGAGGAATAATCCAGCAAACTCGCGCTGCCTCGGTAGGCCGTCACAGAAGTCGTGTTAATAATTGTGTCGCCTTCCTTCAAATGTGGTAAAGCAGCCTGCACGAAGTAAAACATTGAGAAAATATTGGTGGCAAATGTACCCTGCAGTTGCTCGGCTGAAATCTTACTGATGCTATCTTTAGGATGCTGCTCGGCGGCATTGTTGACCAAGACATTCAATTTGCCAAATTCTTTCACCGTATTTCCAACCGCTTTTCGGCAAAACTCATCCTCTCGGATATTGCCTTTGATCAGCAAGCATTTCTTGCCTTCGGCCTCCACCATTTTCTTAGTGTCTTTGGCGTCCTGGGTTTCATCGAGATAAACGATGGCGACGTCGGCACCTTCACGGGCAAAATGTACGGCCACCGAACGGCCGATCCCGCTGTCGCCACCCGTGATGAGCGCTACTTTATCTTCCAGCTTGCCGCTGCCCCGGTAGTCGTCGCGAATGACAATGGGTTGGGGGTGCATTTTGTGTTCTTTGCCCGGCTGCTTTTTCTGGGTTTGTCCGTTGGTATCGATGTCGTAGTTCATGGTTGTGGTATGGGTTGGTTTGATTGGTTTTTTGAGGGTTGTTGAAAACTTTGTGCCAAAGACGGCGGTTCGACGGGGAGAACGGGCGAGACGCCCGTACCACTTTTTACTACCTTTGCAAAATGACTTTTGACGACCTCAACTTATCCAAGCCGCTTCTCAATGCCCTCGATGACCTGGGGTTCACAGAGCCTACGGCCATTCAGCAACAAGCCTTCTCGGCCATCATGTCGGGCCGCGATGTCTGTGGCATCGCCCAGACGGGTACCGGCAAAACTTTGGCCTACCTGCTGCCACTACTACGGCAGTGGCAATACGCCAAAGATCGCCTGCCTCAGCAACTGATTCTGGTACCGACCCGCGAATTGGTGGTGCAGGTTGTGGAAGCGATTCAACAACTGACCACCTACATGAGCGTCGAAACGATTGGTGTGTACGGCGGCGGCAACATCAAAAGCCAGATGGCCGAAGTGAGCAACGGCGCCGACGTGATCGTGGCCACGCCGGGGCGGCTGATCGATTTGGTGCTGAACCGTTCGTTAAAGACCAAGAATATCAAGAAACTCGTCATCGATGAGGTGGACGAGATGCTTAACCTCGGCTTCCGCTCACAACTCAACACGGTACTCGACCTGCTGACGACGAAGCGACAGAACCTACTGTTCTCGGCCACGATGACTGAGGAAGTGGAGTCGCTGATGGCGGTGCATTTCCACGATCCGCTGCGCATTGAAGCAGCCCCCGCCGGAGCGCCGCTGGCCAGCATTGCGCAGCACGCCTACGCGGTGCCGAACTTTCACACGAAGATTAATCTGCTGAAAATGCTGGTCACGAAAGATCTGGACATGACCAAAGTGCTGGTTTTTGCCAGCACCAAAAAACTGGCTGACCAAATTTTTGAAGCCATGGAAACACGCTTCCCCGATCAGGTCGGCGTTATTCACTCCAATAAAGCGCAGAACAACCGCTTCGAAACCGTCCGCAAGTTTCAGGAAGGTGAAGACCTGATCCTGGTCGCGACTGATATCGTGGCGCGGGGCCTTGACCTGACCGACGTGTCGCATGTCATTAACTTCGATATGCCCGATGAGCCCGAAAACTACATCCACCGCATCGGACGCACGGGCCGCGCCGACAAGGAAGGCACAGCCCTCAGCTTCGTGACGGAAGCCGAAAAGGAATATCAGGAGATGATCGAAGACTTGATGGGGCAGCCGATTCCGATGCTGTCTTTGCCGGAAGAGTTAGAAATCTCGGACGTGTTGACCGAGGAGGAAGAACCGAAGGTCAATATGAAAAATGTTTTGGCCAAAGTACCCCGGCGCGACGACATCGGCCCGGCCTTTCATGAAAAATCAGCGAAAAATCAGAAAGTCAACGTGCGGCGCGACATTGCAGCGGAGAAAATGCAGAAATACGGCAAGCCGATTACGCGTGGGGCGAAGAAGGGGCGGAAGTAGGGATTTTTAGGGACATACTTCCGCCTTCAAAAAATCAATACGTAAACATCCGGTCGCTATCCGCCGCGAGCTCCACCAGCTTTTTGGGCATGGCAAATTCGGCGGGCTTACCTTGAATGTCCGCATCGGTCATGCCCCGGGCCTTCGCCGACATCCCCGATACGTAAAAACGACCGCCCGCTTTTACGATGGCTTCGTAATGCTCTTTCAGTTTGCCTGTGCCTGTGCCTTCCACTTTTGCCATATCGGCATCCCGCAGCAATAGGGCCGCGTTACCCGCCAGGAACAGGGTGACGGTATGCCCTTCTTCCAGAGCGGTTTTGGCCACCAGAAAGGCGAGAGCAGCCCGGGTAGGGTCTTCGGGGCCGTGCGTTACATGAATCAGAAATTTCATTTTTTCAGCGCTGTTTTGATGAGTTTCGGTTGAATTGATCCCTGCCAGTGGCAACAGGAGCAATACCAGGCCGTAAAGAGCTTTCATGAGTTTTCAAGTTTGATTGGATAGTTTCATTCCTCTTTAATGAGCGTCTTAATCTGCTCCGCCATCTCGGACGTAACCTGCACCTGGTGTGCGTCGCTGGCGTGTTGTGCCGCCATTTGCAGCACTTCGTTTTCATTTTCGGCTTTGATTACCCCCGGGCAATCGAAGCCCACATCGCGGCAGTGTAGTACTTTCATTGGAGTTATTGTTTTAGGTTTGAACTGGTTGAAAATTTTAAAATTCACTTTCTGCGTTATCAGATTCGCTTAGCCCATCGACGCCGCACGATTCTCCTGCTGCGCAAGCAGCATTCCCGACCAGACAGTAAAAATTACTGAGATACCTACCGTCAGCCAGGCGGCGGGGGTTTCCACACCATTCAAAATGCCCAAAGTGTTAATGACGATTAACGCCAGGTTTGACAGCAATACAAAAAAGAGCAGGCCTTTCCGGGCTACCGAAGGACCGGCCTCCCGGGCATACCCCAGCGCGACGGCAATGGCTATAAGGCTCGAGCCATAACTCTGCGCTACCAATCGGGTACCCAGATTAATCATACCTGGGTCGGCGAGGTACTTATCGCCAATGTAATCAGGCATGAGAGCCAGGGTAATCCCAAATAGCAGGCAAACTGCCGCTACGCTAGTAAAGAGGTTTTTGGTGTTCATAAGTCGTAGAGGTTTAGGGGTTTGAGAGATATTGCTAAAATATTCCAGGGCAGTTATTGCTTACTATTAGATTTTATAGGTTTCTTCGGCAACAACTTTTTTTGCAGTTCCTCCACACTTTTTTCGAGTTCTTCCAACCTTTGATTTTTCCTGTCCAGCTCCTTATTCAATTCCCTAAGAGTTTCGATTTTTCTGCCTTGCTCCACCACATACAGTGTCAGTTCTTCAATCTTCTCCATCTGTTTGGAAAGCATCTGCGACACATCCACGCCCTGTTCGGTGAGTTCCCGCGCGGAGGGGACACCCGGCAAGTGCTTATGCTGCTTCAAGTAGCTTTCCACTTCGCCCAACGGGCGCAGCCTATACCCTGTTTCGAACACACGATCCGCCCATTCGTCGGCTGAGGCCAGTTTGAGGATGGGCCTATCGAGCCGGGAGTTTAACCCCGTCAGTAGCTGGCTCTGCTGCGTGAGCTGACTCTGCTGCTGCTGTACTGCTTTTACCAGCGGCACTACGAACTCCGCGTAGCGAATGCTGTAGGGCGTACGCTCATTGGCTGGAGCCACGACGCCGCTGAAATCATAGCCAACCGACTGGGCAGCGGTTTCTACTTCCTGGGCCAGGAAACCCGTGTAGGTAATGCTTTCCTGCCGGACGATGCCCGCCTGTTGCGCCGAATCGGCGAAGAGCGAAGCCGCCGCCGGACCGTAAATGAAGTGGTTGAGACTATCGAGGTCCCAGTGGTAGGTTACGGGGCGCAGTTTCAGGATAAAATCCAGCCCGGCGACGTTTTCCTGCACATCTACTTTAAAGCGCTGATCGGAAAAATTAGACCAACCCACCTGTCCGCCAATACTGGTAATGGAAGTACTTCCGATCCTAATTTGGTTGCTGGCGGTATTGGCGGCGTACGCACCAAAGGCCCCCGTTTCGGAAAAGCTACTATAACCAGCTTCTGTCATCGGTCCCGCCGCATAACCAACCGCCGTATTGTGGTCCCCCGCAATATTCCTGTAGAGTGCCTGGAAACCGACGGCCGTATTGCCAGAGCCGGTGGTATTTAGATACATGGCTGTTTCTCCCAAAACTGAATTGTAAGATCCCGTCACGTTTTTGAACAGGGTGAGGCGCCCTGCCCCAGTGTTACTGGTACCGGTGGTATTGTAGAAAAGTGCCTCATATCCCAGAGCGGAGTTATTATTTCCAGTAGTATTGAAAAAAAGGGCATCTGTTCCTAAAGCCGAGTTATACCAACCCGTGGTATTATTGAAAAGGGTCTCATACCCCACAGCGGAGTTACTATACCCATCCGTATTATTTCTAAGAGCAGCTTTCCCTAAAGCCGAATTACCATAGCCGGAGGTGTTGTTATGCAAAGCATCCGCCCCCACTGCTACACTGAAATTCCCCACATTGGTCACCCCCGCCTGGTAACCCAGAAAAAGGCTTTCATCCGCGGTAGCGGGAAGAAAACCTGACCGCTGGCCGTTAGTTTTCAGTACCAATGGCTGGTTATCAGCGGTGCCGATGAAGTTATTGGCCGGATTCGTTCCGGCATTACCGGTTAGTCGCCAGACAAAATCGGAACCGCTTGCAGTGCTGGTGAGCAGCAAAATCCATTGACCACCGTTCCAGTAGTAATAGCCCGGAACCACATCGTAAGGGGGGTAACCGTCTGTGGCGGTGTTGTACACCAGTAGCGAGATGGCGGGGTTAGAAACGGGTTCGGCAGAGTTGACAGTCGTTAGGGCTACGCGCGGAATCAGCAGCCCTTTGTTATAGGCATTCAGGTCGAGTGCCGCCGACGGATCAGGGACAAGCCCATTGTAGTTGATGCCCACGCCGCCTTGCGCATAAATACTGCAGTGTGTAGTTAAAAACAGAATGGCTACCAGTAGGCAAACTGCCAGGGATGATTGGGAGGGTTGAGCTTTCCGCATGATTGAATCTCGTTGGGTTTTGAAAATTACATTTTGCAAAAAATAGGCGCTAGCCTAACCTGACAAGAATTTACCTGTGGGGTGGGTCTGTTTAGTATAAAGCCCCGAATCCTCTGGGAAAAGTTTTTGACGCTTCAAATATTGGACTTAATCCCAACTGCAACCACGTGAAAAACACTCTTCTTATCCCCGTATTTTTCCCGTTTCTACGACAAATCACCCGATCCGATACCACAAACCAGGAGTTTTCGGAAAAGGGGCAGTCTCAATCACAAAATTCTTCCATTGAACAGTACACTACAATACTGATCATTCAGTATATTTAGTCTAATTTTAGCCCTCACATCCCATGACCAAAGCCGTGCCCAACACATTGGCCTTCAACGCCTACAAAAACGCTTGGCATGCCGATCTCATCGAATCGGACATCGACGAAATAAACGAGTTGATCGGGGCAAATCCACTGCTGCACGAAACCCTCGTGCTCCGGGATTCGGCTCTGGCGATCAAGGACATCAAGCGGATGTACTATTCCTGCATTCTGGGCGACGTGGAGAAGGTGTGCGGGTGGAGCAGAGAGATTTTTCTGAGCGGCGGGGTAGACTTCTATGTCTCGCAGATTCCAGCTGAGGAGTTGCAGGGGCTCGAAGAAATGACGCGACTCATCAGCCAGTATGTGGTCACGCTAAATGGGGAACGGGCCAAAAACTTTCGGGCGATTTTTGATTACAAACTGACCCGTTCGGACGGTAGAATCGGTCGCATCATTCAGGAAAGCAGCGCCCTCAAGCGGGATGCGAAGGGAAATGTTTTGTTCTTTCTGATACTGGTCTCCGACATATCCAGTTTAAAAAGGGACAGACGCCAGCACCTCCGGCTCACCGATGGGCAAGAAAACCTGCTCTACGAAGTGGATAATGCCACCGGGAAATGCCGCCAACTGGAAGCGATCAGCAAGCGGGAATTGGAAATAATCCGGCTTTCGGGCCAGAACATGACCAGCAAAGCCATCGCGGAAAAACTGTTCATTAGTCCTCATACCGTCAATACGCATCGGCAGAATATGCTTAGGAAATTCGGGATGACAGATACGATGGAGTTGATCAATTTCCTGATCATCTATCGGTTGCTCTGATTCTATGAATAAATGCCTACCGTCAAAGACACTTTTGTTCGATTGAAGGCAAAGCCAACCTTTCTACTTGATGGGCGTAAAAACGCGCGTCTCTCTGAATAGCCCTTTCTCTACCACGTCTTTGTTGTGCGAACCGATGAAAAGTCCGACCATCAGTTCTTCGGGAAAATCAAAATCGGGTACTTCCACCGTCCAGAATGGCATCCCGAGTTTGGCGACCGACACGAAGTAGCTGCGCCCCCGCCGTTCGAGCTGGATGATATCGGCCTGCACCATCGGTATTTTCACTTCCTCTATGTTGGTGCCGCCTTTCTTGCGGTACTGGAAGGCCGTCAGTCCGTCGCCGTGGACGGTCAGGCTCACCATCGCCGCGCTGGTGTCCAGGCTCGTTCGTGCCATCCAGCCCGATTTGCGGTGCGGGTCCACGCCTTTTCCTTCGAGCATCGGCTGGGTAGTGAGCAAGAAATCGCCCTTGATTTTTTTCCAGGCAAAGTGCAGTTCGTCCTTCTTGAACCAGATGTTCGCGCCCGCGCCACTGAGGGCGTAGGTGCGGGAGGCGTTGTCGTAAGTAGCAGCGCCGGGATGCAGCACCGGGCCGACGTCGGCATGGTTTTCAAAAATACCGACAGGATTCTGGGCTTGCAGGTTAGTCAAGCCCACACCAATCAGCAGGAGAGGGAAAATGAGTAATTTCATAAAAATCGGGTTTAGATCGCCAGCGACATTACGCCTTCAAAGTACCCGTCAAGGTTGGGCGTGGGTCGGGAAAGTTTTTGGAATGCGCCGAAACGCTGTTCATAAATTTGATCTTCACCTGGTCGCCCGCGAAGGTCAAAGTTATGGTGTCGCCGTGAATGGCAGTCACGGATTTCGTATTCAATTGCAGGGTGTTATCGTCCGTCCAGGTAGCAGTTCCGGCGATTTGGGCAGGGGATTCCAGGCGAGTAGGAACTGGAAAAAGAGGTTTGCTTTCACCGGGATTGATAAGCCACTTCTCCCAGCCAAACGTGATCTTCTCCACGCCGCCGGATGTCGTCAATTTCAGCACGCAGTTTTTGGGATTAAAACTTACTGCCAACTGACTGATTCCGTAGGGATTCTTATCGAGCGCAAACGACTTGTCACTGTACTTTGTCGCCAACTTTGATTCGATGGAACCTCTGACCACGGGCAGCGACAGTTGACTGATTTCTTTTTTCAGAAAGGCTTGCCTTACCGAATCTTCTGGTAGTGTACCATCGGAAAAAGCGGGCAGCAGCGTTTCGTAGGCGATGTTCATGCTCTTTTGCAAATCCCAGCTTTCGCTGGTCATCACTAGCACAGCATCTTGCTCAGGCATCACGAAGCAGAATTGTCCGTAGGCCCCGTCGCCCCGGTAGAAGCCCGGCTTGCAGCGCCAAAACTGGTAGCCGTAGCCCTGCGACCAGTCGCTATCGCCCTCGCGGGAGTCGGTTTGTTTGCTGGTGGCTTCCTCGATCCAGCTTTCGGGTAGCAGTTGCTTGCCGTCCCATTTGCCTTTCTGCAAATAAAACTGCCCGAACTTAGCGATGTCATCGGTCTTGACGCGCAGGCCATAACCCGCCGTATTGAGTCCCTGCGGCGATTTTTCCCAGTCGTAACCCACGATGCCGAGCGGCTGGAAAAATCGCGGTTCCAGGTACTTTTCCAACGTTTGTCCCGTCACGTTGTGCAGGATCGCGCCGAGTATGTAAGTTGCTCCGGTATTGTAGACAAAGTGGCTGCCCGGCGCGTGAGGGACAGGCTGCGCCAGAAAGGTTTTTACCCAGGATTCGCCGTCGGCGTTTCGTAAAGCAGGTAGTGTATCGGCATCTTGCCCGGTATTCATCGTGAGTAGGTTCTTAATTTTCATGGCCTGCAAGTTTTCGCTTGGAGTGGCAGGGGCTTCTTTTGGAAAGAATTTCAGAACAGGGTCGTCCACGGAAATTTTTCCTTCACTCACCAAAAAACCGATGGCCGTGCTGGTGAAGCTCTTGGAAAGCGAGTAGAGCGTGTGCTTGTATTCGGGCGCAAACGGTTTCCACCAGGCCTCGGCTACGACTTTGCCGTGCCGCAGCAGCATGAAGCTGTGCCATTCCAAATCCGAAACTTGAATGGCTTGCAGGAAATTTAAGATGCCCTCCGTGTCCACGCCTTGTGATTCGGGCGTCGCGCGAGGTAGGTTTTGCGCTAGAGCCGAGGAGAATTTATAGGAGGAAAGCGTAGCCAAGCCGATTGAGCCCAGGCTAGTGATTTTGACGAAGTTTCGGCGAGTAGTCATTTAGTAGGTAGTTGACAATAATTTTGTTTTAGTAACTTAACGCAGCTAGCCTTCAAAACGCTGACCGCGTTTGACTTGAGAATTATCTATTCCAAGTTGGGAAGACACCTTAGTAGGAATAAGGAATTCCCTTTGCTAAACGTCGCATCCACTGTCGTTTAGGAGCATTCGGAGACAAAGCCGCCCTGTATTGTTGTGTGTCGAAACTCCATACTTTTTCGGCAGTATTGGAGTCCCAAAGTTCGGTGTGTGTTCTTATTGCTTCCGTTATGCCAGCATATGGATTGGCTAAGGGAGCTACTGCGGCAATCGCAGCTTGACCTAATGAAGCAGCGACGGCCGGGCCTTTTGACTTCCTAAATTGCTCGCTTCCCCTCACCATCAATACGGCGTCTACTCCCAGCAATCTGCCCAGATCGGCAGCTGCATAAAATGATACAGCAGCCAAATCGATGTTATTTTCGGACAAAATTTTGTTTGTCAACTCAATGGGCTGGTATTTGGCTCTACCGAGACTGGCATTGGTAAGTTGATCGTACATTTCTCGTTGA
>NZ_JBGSXF010000331.1:0-17498 GCF_041751555.1 Persicitalea sp.
GTTCCGGCCAGACTGGGTTCGTTGCTGACCGTCACCAAGTCGGCAAGGATGCGGCTGGTCTCGGTGAGATAAATGTCCTTCTTTTTCTTGGCAGGCGTAGTTTCTGTTGGCTCAGCTTCATCACCACCGTCGGTATCATCATCTAATTCATTCAACGCACTACGCTTTTTCTCGGCTTCGGCGCGTTCCTTACGGCGCTTGTCGATTTGCAGCGATACTGTTTTGTCCTCACGGGCTTTCTTGAAGTCGGCCAGGTCGG
Source organism: Persicitalea sp. (assembly GCF_041751555.1). Lineage (NCBI taxonomy): Bacteria > Pseudomonadati > Bacteroidota > Cytophagia > Cytophagales > Spirosomataceae > Persicitalea > Persicitalea sp. Next base: position 260 of record NZ_JBGSXF010000331.1, read on the forward strand.
TGACGAGTTTCTTTAGCTCTTCGTCGGATTTTAGGCGGCCGTTGTAATTATCGCGCAACTGGTTTACGATGTGGTCGCTGATATTGTTGGTCAGCTCGTAGCGCGAAGAGGGAATCTGATCCCAAGGCAAGGCGCTTGGCTGTGAAGCCTCGCCATATTCGTCGGTCTTGAAGGCAGTAGGTAGTTCGAGATCGGGCATAACGCCACGAAGTTGGGTACTACTTCCGTTAATGCGGTAAAACTTAGCTACCGTCATCTTCACTTCGCCCAGGTCATCTTTCTCCTTAGGCATCCACCTGTTCAATTCAATTAGCGTCTGCACGGTCCCTTTGCCGTACGTCTGCTCGCCAACAATAATGCCGCGTTTATAATCCTGAATCGCCGCCGCGAAAATCTCAGATGCCGATGCGCTGAAGCGGTTTACCATCACGGCCAGTGGACCGTCATAGGCAATCATAGGATCGGTATCTGCTTGTATTTCCACCTCACCCTGCGATTCTTTCACTTGTACTACGGGGCCTTTGTTAATGAAGAGTCCAGTGAGCGAAATAGCTTCGGTCAGTGAGCCGCCGCCGTTGTTTCGCAAGTCGATGACGATACCCTCCACGCCTTCTTTGCGGAGTTCCTCCATCAATTTTTGGGTGTCACGGGTCGTGCTGGAAAATTCTTTCTCACGCTTTTGTGCTCCTTCAAAATCACGATAAAAAAGGGGAATGTCGATCACGCCAATTTTCATCGACTTGCCGCCATGATCCACGGTCACAATCTCGCTCTTGGCGCGTTGCTCTTCCAACTTGATTTTCTCACGAACGATACGAATCTCGCGGGGCGGTGTGTTGGGCAGAGCATTAGCCGCTAGCACCTGCAATCGCACTATGGTTCCTTTGGGGCCTTTGATAAGCTTCACCGCGTCATCAACAAACCAGCCTACGATGTCGACGTATTCGCTGTCGTCACCCTGGGCCACGCCCATGATACGATCCTCCTTTTTCAACTGCTTGCCCCGAAAGGCCGGGCCACCGGGAATCACATCTACAATCTTTATGTAGTTCTCTTCCTCGCGCAGCATAGCCCCAATGCCTTCCAGCGACTGGCTCATATCCTGTTTGAAGCGGTCAGCGGACACAGGACCGAGGTAGTTGGTATGAGGGTCGAGCGACTCAGCGTAGGCGTTCATATACATTTGAAACACTTGCTCCGAACGAATGCGCTCCAGAGCGCGGTTACGGGTTTTGTATCGCTTGGCGAGGGTGCTGATGGTGGCCGTATCGGCCTTGCCCGCCAGATTCAAGTCAAGGGCTTCGCTCTTGATGTACTTGCGCCAAGTGTCGTCGAGTTCATCATTGCTCTTGGCCCAAGTCCTTTTGTCGCGATCCGTATCGAGGCTTTCTTCCTCAGTGAAATTAAATGGTTCGGGCTTTTCCAGCAATTTTTGAATATAGTTGCTACGCTCCTGGTACCGCTTACGAAAGGTGTTGTAGATCTCAAAAGGTACTTCAAGTTCATCGTTTTTCAGGAACTCATCAAACGAGTACTTGTACTTGTCGAACTTCGCCACGTCCGAAGCCAGGAAGTACAATTTACTGTGGTCAATATCGTCAAGGTACTTCTTATATATTTCCGCCGAAAGCGAATCGTTGAGTTCGATTTTACGGTAGTGGTAGTTGGATAGAATCCGCAGAGCCAGACCTTCCGCCCGGATCTGCGCCGGGGTGGGTTTCAGGTCTTTGGAAAGATCTCCTTCCTCGTAAGCGATTCCATCGGGAAACTGGTCGGTACTTTGGGCTTGTGGCCCTCGTTGCCAGCCCAGCAAGACGATAGGAATCAGGGTAATCAGGTACTTTTTCATGTAAGATCGTTTAAAGGATTTCTAATAACTCCACGTCGAAAACCAGCGTTGAGTTTGGACCGATGGTGGGGCCTGGAGCGCGCTCTCCGTAAGCCAGGTTGGCAGGGATAAATAGCCGAAACTTCGACCCTTCGGGCATTAGCTTCAACGCTTCTGTCCAGCCTTTGATAACCCCGCTTACCGGGAACTCCACCGGTTCGCCCCGCTCTACCGAGCTATCAAAAACCGTTCCATCGGTCAGGGTGCCGTGATAATGCACCTTTACGGTAGAGGTATCGGCGGGTTTTGGGCCCTCACCCAACTTGATTACTTCGTATTGCAGACCGCTTTCGGTCGTTTTGACATTGGGGCGTTTCTTGTTTTCTTCCAAATACTTCTGCCCCGCCGCCAGGTTGGCATTGCCTTTGACGCTGGCTTGTTTCTGGAAATACTCGCCGATGTATTGATTGCCCTCCTCAGGGCTAAGTTCGGTATCCTGCCCCTTCAAAGTCTCGTTGATTGCCTTCAGCAGAAGACTGGTATTAATGTCCGATAGGCCTTGCTGCTTCAGCGAGCCGCCCACACTCAAGCCAATGGCGTAAGCAACGGAGTCGAGCGCAGTTTTGAGCGTTTTTGGCGCAGGAGCTACCGTAGCGGCATCCTTTTTAACGGTTTTGGGAGTTTGAGCAATGGTTTGGGTGGATACTAAAGTGGCGCACATCATAAAAGCGGCCAGTGATTTCAGGTTACGGTACATTCGGTTTTAAAGGAACTGGTAAGTACATAATTTTGAAAAGATGGTAAAGGAACGAAAGCATTCCGCTAATAAACACAATTCTACCCGGAAAAAGTTTGGAAAGCATAGGAATGCCGCTATGAGCATTCCTGGCGGGACAGCCGAAAGTATTTTTGGTAGTCTTGGAAAAGTCTAATTTCCGGCTTGGAGTTTTTTTGGAGCAGATCAAAATATTGTCAAAAAAAAGCGTATTTTTGCGGCTGTTTTTGAAACAGCGATAACCTCAACTCCCCAATCCAGTAAACAATAGTATATGGTATCTGTAAGACCGGACGAAGTTTCAGCCATCCTGCGTGAGCAACTCGCGGGTTCGAAATCGGAAGCGGAACTAGAAGAAGTCGGTACGGTGCTGCAAGTCGGCGACGGCGTGGCGCGTATTTACGGCCTTTCCAAAGTGCAAGCCGGCGAACTGCTGGTGTTTGAAAATGGCCTGAAGGCCCTTGTACTTAACCTCGAAGAAGACAATGTAGGTGCGGTGTTGCTGGGTGAATCCAGCGAAATCAAGGAAGGCGACACTGTGAAGCGCACCAATGAGATCGCCTCTATTCAGGTTGGCGATAGTATTGTGGGCCGCGTGGTCAATACCCTGGCCGAACCCATCGACGGCCTCGGTCCCGTGCAAGGCGAGCTGTTCGAGATGCCCCTGGAGCGTAAAGCCCCCGGCGTGATCTTCCGCCAGCCCGTAACCGAACCCCTTCAGACGGGTATCAAGGCCATCGACGCCATGATCCCTATCGGTCGCGGCCAGCGCGAGCTGGTGATTGGCGACCGCCAAACGGGTAAGACGGCGGTGTGCATCGATACCATCATTAATCAGAAAGAATTCTACGATCGTGGCGAGCCGGTTTACTGCATCTACGTGGCGTGTGGACAAAAGGCCTCCACGATCAAGCAGATCGAAGCCACTCTACGTCGCTATGGCGCGATGGACTACACGGTCATCGTAGCTGCCGGGGCTTCGGACCCCACACCAATGCAATTTTTCGCACCCTTCACGGGAGCGGCCATCGGCGAGTACTTTCGTGACACGGGACGCCCGGCGCTGGTTATTTACGATGATCTTTCCAAGCAAGCCGTCTCATACCGCGAGGTATCGTTGCTACTGCGCCGTCCGCCTGGACGCGAGGCGTATCCTGGCGACGTATTTTATCTGCACAGCCGTCTGTTGGAGCGGGCTGCCAAGATCGTGAACGACGATTCGATTGCCCAAAACATGAATGATCTACCCCCTTCTCTGAAAGGTAAGGTGAAAGGTGGTGGTTCATTGACCGCTCTACCGATCATCGAAACCCAGGCGGGCGACGTATCGGCCTATATTCCTACCAACGTGATCTCGATCACCGACGGACAGATCTTCCTGGAAACAAACCTGTTCAACTCCGGTATCCGGCCCGCCATTAACGTGGGTATTTCGGTATCGCGCGTGGGTGGTAATGCCCAGATTAAGTCTATGAAGAAAGTGGCGGGTACCCTGAAACTCGACCAGGCACAGTTCCGCGAGCTGGAAGCCTTTGCTAAGTTCGGTTCCGACCTCGACGCCGCCACGCAGTTGGCCATCGACCGCGGACGCCGCAACCAGGAAGTGCTGAAACAACCACAATACACCCCGGTTCCCGTAGAGCAGCAGGTGGCGATCATTTACGCTTCTACCAAAGGTCTTATTGACAAAGTACCCGTCGAGAAGGTAAAGGATTTCCAGGAGGATTACCTCACGGTGCTATCCGGCCAATACGCCGACACCATGAATGCCTTCCGCGCTGGCAAATTTGACGATACGCTTACGGGCGTGCTCGAAAAAGTAGCGAAGGAGATTGCGGCGAAATATATTTAATTTTGAATGAGAGATTGAGTGAATTAGAGAGTGTTGCTTACGCCGGCCATTCTTTTATTCACTCATTCACTCATTCACTCATTCAAAATTGAGTTTAGATGGCAAATTTAAAAGAAGTACGCGGCCGAATCGTATCGGTTAGTTCGACCCAGCAAATCACCCGTGCCATGAAGATGGTGGCGGCGGCTAAGTTGCGCCGGGCGCAGGACAATATCATTCAGATGCGGCCTTACGCTCAGAAGCTGGGCGAAATGCTGGCAACGGTATCATCAGGAAGCGAAATGGGTTCCGACAGCGCGTACGGACAGGCGCGTACCGTAGAAAAAGCACTGCTTATCCTTGTCACTTCCGACCGGGGCTTATGCGGTGCATTCAACACCAACGTGATCAAAGCCGCTATGGCGCATACTGAGGCTAACTACGCCGATTTAGCGCGTCAAGGCAAAGTAGAGGTACTGGCTATTGGCAAGAAAGGAGCCGAAGGCATGACGCGCCGGGGCTTCAAAGTCAATGCCGCTTATCAGAATATCTTCACGGAACTCAGCTTTGTGGGCGTGAAGGAAGCTGCCGAGGCCGTCATGACGATGTTCGCGGCGGGCCAGTACGATCGCGTGGACTTGATTTTCAACGAATTCAAGAATGTTGCGACGCAAATTATCCGCACGGAGCAGTTTTTGCCCATCGCCGCCGATCCGGCTAGCGGACAGGGGGGACGGCCTAACATCAACTACACCTTCGAACCGGACGAGGAGCAGATCGTCAACGAACTGATCCCGAAGTCACTCAAAATACAACTGTATCGCGCGGTGCTGGAATCCAATGCTTCGGAACACGGGGCGCGGATGACGGCAATGGACAAAGCCACCGACAACGCGCAGGAGTTACTGAAAGAATTGCGACTCGTTTATAACCGGACGCGGCAAGCGGCCATTACAAAAGAGATTCTGGAAATCGTAGGTGGTGCGGAAGCTCTAGCCTGAAAATAATATTGAACTCTCCTTTTTAAAGGGAAGCGGACATTGGTTCTGCTTCCCTTTTTTTGGTCAATAGTGAATCGATGTCCTTGCTGAGTTGCTGGCCCACCCGCTCGTAAACGACCGGAGCGGGGTGAGCGCTGTCAAAGGGCAGCATGTTTTCCTTAATAGGTATCAGCTTAGCGTAGTCCAGCAATTTAACATTGGCTTGCTCAAAAAGCTGCCTGGTTTCCAGAGAAATGGGATTTCCTGGAAAAACTACTACAAAGAAATTCTCGTTATTAAATCGGGCGATATACTCCTGCTGTACTTTGGCGATAATTTTGACTAACCATTCGTAGTGTGCAGCGGTATGGACACGCGGGTAGCTCCATTTCAAAAGCTGCCGAACACCCGTGGGTTGAAAACCCAGTACCGTCCGTGTATAAACGCGACGCTTGTCGGCAAAAACTCCATCTGTCGTCATCGTTTCTTCGTTCAAATAAGGGAATCTTCCTTGGGTCATGTCGATCCAGCGCGTGGCTGGAATTACCCGGTCGAGATGGTCATCGATGAGTGTAAATACTGCGAACCCATCCTTTTGCGGAATCTGTCGTTCCAGATCCTGCTGCTGCAAACGAGCCAGGGCGTGCAGGGGCGAATAAGCAAGAAAGCCGTAGTTGTAAGCTCGGTAGCTGGATGAGTTGGCCTGAAAGTAGTAAGGGAGCGTTTGGTTATCAGAAACGCCGTCACCGTAGGTATAGGAACAGCCCAGAAAAATGGCATATCGATTGCGGAACAGCGAGTCGGTTAGGGGCGTCCTCCTCCGCCCCAGCGAGTCCGTCGAGATCGTGACCGTGTCGTAGCGAGTGGCCTTATATTCCGGCACCCAGTCGATGTGCCAGTTGGGCTTTGCCGCCACGCCCAGGGTATCGCTGAAAACTGATGGTTCGGTGTGGTCGGGGCGTAAAAAGGGCTGCGACGGAGTAGTTGTGGTGGGTTCAGGCTGGTTACGATTGACGAGCCAGAGGCTCAGTTTTTCTAAACCAAACAACAGCAATGCAGTTACCAGAAGAGTCCCAATGGTTCCTTTCACGAAACTGGCCCCATAAATAAGCCCATACAGCAAAAGGCTCACTACGGACAAAATCACCAAAGTTTTGAACGCAGTGCGGATAACATTCAGGTCGTGCCAGATACCGTCGGCGTTGCCATACACAAACTCGAAAGTCAAAATAGCTGTCGAAGCTAGTAGAATAGTAATAAGCAGAATACCTGCTATGGCGAGAAAACGGAGCTTTCCCGAGTTTTGTCTTCTTGGCATGAATCCCAAATTCGCTTGGAGTTAGGTACTTGAACGTTGGTTTGAAACTACTTCGCTGATGAAAAGTATAGTAACGGTTGACTAGCGGGCAAAGATAACCATCCGTCCCATTAAACGTCCTCGCAATTTTCTCATCAAGTACTACGAACGAAGGTAACTTAGTCTGACCGCTTGTACTATATTTGTCTTCTGTTACATTGTCAACCGTTTATTTCATACTTCCTACTTATCAAAAATAATCCAAATCATGCGTAATCAATTATTCATCAAACTTCTGGGACTATTTACTTTTGTGTTAATCCTAAGTACCGTCCAAGCCCAGTCGGTGGACGAGGTCATAGATAAACACGTAGCCGCAATGGGCGGCGACAAGTACTCGGGCATCAAGGGCATCAAGATGGAGGCTACGGCCCAAATCATGGGCATGGACCTGCCTTCCACTACTACGATCGTGCAGGGACGCGGCATGCGTAGCGAGACGACGGTGCAGGGGTCGGCCATCGTTCAGGCTATTGATGGCAATACAGGCTGGATGATCAATCCGATGACGGGCCAAACTACCGCTACCGCTTTGCCCGAAGACCAGGTGAAGATGTCCGCCGGACAACTGGATCTGACAGGTCTGTACAACTACAAGACCAAAGGTCACAAGGCTGAGCTCATGGGTGAAGAAACGATTGAAGGAGCGCCCGCTTACGTGGTAAATGTCGATATGGCTAATGGTGCCAAAGCGACGCACTACATTTCAAAGGACACTTACTATATCCTCAAATCGGTTATCAATACCGAAGTGCAGGGGCAAGCAGTGGAAGTAAAAACCAATTTCTCCAACTTTAAGCAGGTAGATGGCGTGACCTTTCCTTTCACGACCGAAATCGAGTCACCCGCTATGCCCGGCGTGATGACGATGATGGTCAATAACGTGACGGTGAATCCCACGGTGGATGAAACCATATTCGCTATGCCGAAGAACTAGAATCCTTTGTGTTCAGGTGTCGGAACGCTCCGTGCTGTTCTTAGTTTCTCAAGATATGAGCCGTTTGCCTTCGGGTAAGCGGCTTTTTCGTTAGAGAGTGATTTTCATAGAAAATATTCCCCAATGACGGTAGCCAATTTCCTGGCTTCGTAAACGGAACGGTTCTTTTTGCGACTTAAAGGTAAAATAGATTTTTTCACTAAACCAACTACCCCTATGGCACGCAAAAGAGGAGAACCCGCAATACCAGGCACCGGAAAAGAATTATTGGAGCCGCCCGTTTATCCGTCGTTCCCCAAGAACACGCCGAAAAACACGCCACCCGCCGAAGACGCTGATGGAGTTCCTGACAAGATACCGAATCGCGATGCCGACCACGAAGAAGGAATGTAATTAAGATACATTATACGATTTGCGCCCGATGCAAACCTGCATCGGGCTATTTTTTGCGCTGACGGGAAAGATCAATCGTAACGATTCACATTCTGTCTTTCATCTGTTTTTGGTTTGAGTATCTTCAACGACAGCAATAAGTAGGTGTAGTAATTTATTAGTAATATTGCCAAAAAAACGATTTCTCTTTGATTATAGAAACGCGTGCCTACGCCCGAGCCGGGCTATTGGGCAATCCCTCCGATGGCTTTTTTGGTAAGACGATTTCGGTGTCGGTAAGAAACTTTGGCACCTCGATTTCGCTTTACGAGTCGCCCGAACTTCATATCGAGTTGCAGCCGCAGGACAGCAGTACTTTCAAAAGTATCTATCACCTGCGTGACTCGGTGAGCATGCTGGGCTACAATGGCGGCATTCCGCTCATCAAGGCGGGTATCAAGAAATTTGCCGAGTACTGCGAGCAACACGACGTACGGTTGCCGAACCGAAATTTTACGGTGCGTTATCGCTCGTCGATTCCCCGGCAAGTGGGCATGTCGGGTTCCAGTGCCATTGTCGTAGCGCTGTTCCGGGCGTTGATTCAGTTCTATAAAGTGGAAATCCCGCTGGAGCAGCTGCCCCAACTTGTCCTGAATTCCGAAACTGAAGAACTGGGCATCGCGGCGGGCTTGCAGGATCGTGTCATTCAGTGTTACGAGGGGTGCGTCTATATGGATTTTGATAAAAAACTCATTAAGAAGCAGGGCTACGGTACTTACGAGCGGCTGAACCCCAATCTTTTGCCCAAACTTTATGTCGCCTACAATACGCAACTGAGTAAAGTGTCAGGAAAAGTACACAGCGACGTCCGCGCCCGCTTCGACCGGGGTGAGTCCGATGTGAAGGATGTTCTGAACCAGATCGCTCAACGCGCTGCTGATGGTCGTGCTGTCTTGTTGGACGGTCGGCCCGATGACCTGCACGAGTTGATCAACCAGAACTTTGACTTGCGCTGCCAGATTTACAATGTCTCTGAATCCAACAAGCAATTGGTCGCCGCTGCCCGAAGCTGCGGTGCGTCGGCCAAATTCGCCGGATCGGGCGGGACAATCATTGGTACTTACCGCGACGACGATATGCTCAACCGCTTGTTCGTCGAGCTAAAAAAACACAACGCCCGGGTGGTGAAGCCGTTTGTGGTCTAACCCATTTATTTTATCCATAAAAAAAAGCCGACGGCCGACCGCAATGACGAACCGAGCCGCCGGCCAAAAGCCAAACTATGATTCGTAAAGCCGTAATACCTGCTGCGGGACTGGGTACCCGATTTCTGCCCGCCACCAAGTCCATGCCCAAGGAAATGCTGCCTATCATCGACATTCCCACGATTCAGTACGTCGTGCAGGAAGCCGTGGACTCAGGCATTGAGGATATTCTGATTATTTCAGGAAAGGGCAAACGTGCCATCGAAGACCACTTCGACCGGAATTTTGAGTTGGAAGCCCGGTTGGAGGAAAAGGAAGATCAGGCCTGGCATACCGAGATGCGCCGCCTGGCCGACATGGCCAACATCCACTTCGTGCGCCAAAAAGAGGCCAATGGCTTGGGTGATGCGATCTATTACGCTCGCCATCACGTGGGCGATGAACCGTTTGCTGTGCTGTTGGGCGACACGATCATGGACTCCGTGATTCCGGTAACGCAGCAGTTGATGGATACTTTCGAGCAGTACGGTGGCTCAGTAATTGCTGTGGAGGAAGTACCCGCCGACAAGGTAGATCGTTATGGCATTGTAGGTGGCGACACGCTGAGCGATACGATTCTGGAACTGAAAACGCTGGTCGAAAAACCCGCTGTGGGTACTGCGCCCTCCAACCTGGCTATTGCGGGCCGCTACATCCTGACGCCGGATATATTCCAAACCATCAGTCAAACCCCTAAGGGTAAAGGCGGCGAAATTCAACTCACCGACTCTCTGCTGCTGCTGCTGCGCCGCGAAAATATTCACGCCCACCGCATCGAAGGTCAGAGGCACGACATCGGCAACAAACTCGATTTTTTGAAAACGACCGTCACCTTTGCCTTAAAACGCAAGGAATTTTCCGAGCCTTTTCGGGAGTTTCTCATGGAGCTTTTGGCGAAGTGAGGCAGGCTCAACCCAAGTGAGATACCATCGTCTGGTAAGAAGGGCGGGAAATATGCAAGCGATTTCTTTTGCCAAAAAGAGCGGAGCAATTTGATTGCCGACTGCAGGAAAGACGTATTTTTGAAACTCTGTTTCACTAAAAATACTACGCCATGAAAAACATACTTGCCATTGTTTTTTCTCTGTCGTCGTTAATTCAAGTCACTCTAGCCCAGACGCCGATTGACTCGAGCGATTATTTTCAGGTATCGGAATACCCTTCGTTCAAAGACAACTATAACGCCAACGCCGCCTTCGTCCTCGACAACCGCTGGACGACGACGGTAGGAAGCCAGCCACTGGGCCGCCGGTGGCAAGCGGTTGCCGACGAATTCAAAGTATCGCCAGAAGGAAACGACGCGTATCTACTGGCGCGCCGCCAGATCCAAAGGGGGATGATATTCAGTTGGGTTGGGCTTGGGTTGACCGCCGGAGGATTGACCTTGATTGGTAACGCAACCGGGTCGTCCATTGGCACGGGCGTCGGGGTGGGTACCTCGCTGGCTAGTCTGGTGTTTTCAATGGCCTCGATTCGTAATAGATTCAGAGCGGAAAGTAATTTCGAAAAAGCCCTCTGGTTGCGCAACCGCGACGCCATGTTGAACTACCTTTCTCCCACCGATCAGCCTCGTTTTCGATACCTTTATGAAGCCGAAACGATACGGCTGGCCCATAATAACAGCTACTTCAAAAACGAAAAGAAGTATCGGTTGGGAATATTTGCCAACAACGCGGTCGCCGAATTTCAAAACATACCCGATGCCTCAGTTTTGTTTACAGAGTACCAGAAGTACCAGCGATCGGGCGTGCTGTTTCAAAGCCTCGGGATAGGCGCTATGGTCGCGGCAGTTCCGTACGGAATTTCTACCAAACAAACTTCTAACTTCCTGCTCCTCTATTTTGGGGGGGTGGCAGGTTCGGTGCTCGGCGCGAGCTTGATAAACAATGGTCGCAAACGACTAAGACAGGCCATTCATTTCCGCAACTACACCGTTATGGAGCGCAAAATGCTGCGCAACTGAAACGACGCTACCGCAGCCACTCGGCCACGGCAAAACCCAAATAAGTACCCAGCCCATTGCCCAAAGTACCCACCAGGATAGCGGGTAGTTGCAAATCGGGGCGCCCCAGACTGCGGGCCAGCGCCAGTGCCGAACTAGATCCGCCGATGTTGGCCTGCGATGCTACGGCTACCACGTCGGCGTCTTGTTTCAGCAACTTGGCTACGCCAATCAGCAGCGCGGCGTGTACCAGCACAATCGTGCAGATGATGACCAGCAGCCAAATTGCCAGCGTCCCGTCTTGTAACAGAGCCGGGATGTCGCAGTAAGCCCCAATTACGGCCAGGAAAAGGTAAATCATGAACATGCCCAGCACCCGGCTACCGCGCAGGCGGCTGACCACCGGAAACTGCGCCAGTACCAGCGCGACCGTCGTGATGGTGAGGATAGTGGGCAGAGCGGGAAAGATTGTTTTCACCCAGTCGGCCAGGAACACGGCTCCGAAGGCCAGGGCGGTCAGTAGTCCAACGTCTTTGGGGTTGATGGTTTCTTGTTCGTCGAATGTGTCAGCGGGAGATGCAATCGCTTTGCTTTCAGCCCTATTTTTGGTCTTGTTTTTCTTTCCCCGCAACAGAGCGGGCAAGGCCAATGTCGCAATCATCCATAGTGCGGTCACAATATTGTCGGCGGCAGTGGTAGCGGCGTAGAGCGTACCTTCGCGGGCCATGCCGTAGTGCAGGGCCACGGCGTTAAAATTCAGGCTACCGCCCGTGTAGGTTCCCGTCAGCATTCCCGCCAGGGCATAGTATTTTTCACCCAGCAGCGCGGTAGCGTCAACCAACTTTATCGCTACGGCCACTCCGAGTACCGTTCCCAACGCCCCAACCAGAAAAAGCCCGATCATGGACGGCCCGGCGCGTCGGATGCTTTTCAGGTTCACGCTCAGCATGAGCAGGAAAATTGAAATCGGTGCCACGTAAGTAAAAATCCCGTCGTATATGGGTGAGGGTGGGGTGGAGGAGGGGATCAAGCCCAGATTGGCGGTGAGTGCGGTAAGCAGAATGACCATTAGCGCCGTGCCGAGTTGCCGAAAGTACGGCTTGGTCGCCAGCCATTCGCAGATAACGACGTTCAGGCAAAGCACGGCGAGGACGAACAGCGGGTGGGTAGGCATCGGGCCTGGCATTAATTTTTTGAGGTTCGGCAAGCTACGAAAATGAACCGGATTGCCAGTACAGGACGTATATTGCGTACTTGATTAATTTTTTAAAGAAAACCTTATGCAAAAAAATATACGTACTTACTTTAGTAAATCCATCCTTCCCGTAATTTGTTTTCTGTTAGTTTCTCACGCGGCACTGGCTCACCTGGGGAAAATTTCGGGTGTCGTGTCGGACGTGGCCACCGGGCGTCCCCTGCCCGGCGTGACCGTCGTGCTGGCGGGTCAGGCGAAGGGGTCTATCACCAACGATCTGGGACAATACCAGTTCACGAATCTTCCGGCCTCCACTTATCGCCTGGAATTCACTAGCCTTGGCTACCAGAGCCAAACAATGACGGCGGCGGTGCAGGACGATCAGACGACTTTTTTACAAACCAAACTCATAGCCGCGCCCATCGACCTCGGCGCTGTGACGGTGTCGGCCTTGCGACCCAACGGGCAGCAGATCATCAGCAGCGTGGATATCAGGCTGCGGCCAGTAACCAACACGCAGGAAATTCTGCGCATGGTGCCGGGCCTGTTCATCGGGCAGCACGCGGGCGGCGGTAAGGCCGAGCAGTTGTTTCTGCGTGGCTTCGATCTCGACCACGGCACCGACATTCGCCTGACCGTGGACGGAATGCCCGTCAACATGGTGTCTCACGCCCACGGGCAGGGCTACGCTGATCTGCACTTCGTGATTCCCGAAATGGTGCAGTCCCTGAATTTTGGCAAAGGCCCCTACACCAGCGATCAGGGTAATTTAGCCACGGCGGGCTGGGTCAATTTCCAGACCAAAACCACGCTGGATCGGAATTTTGTCAAGGCGGAAGTCGGCCAATATGATACGTATCGCCTGGTGGGTGGCGTAAACTTATTGGCGAAAAACACCGGAAAAGATAAAGACGGAACGCCCGGACAGTCGGCTTATGTGGCGTCGGAGTACCAGTATTCTAACGGCTACTTCGAGAATCCGCAGTACTTCAACCGCTTCAATCTGCTGAGCAAGTACCACGGTCACCTATCACCCGCGACTACGCTGACGCTGTCGGCTTCCACCTTTTGGAGCAAGTGGAACCACTCCGGCCAGATCCCCGACCGCGCAGTGGAATCGGGGCTAACGGGCTTCTTTGGCTCCGTCGATCCCACGGAAGGCGGCGAAACCAGTCGCACCAACCTGAACGCGCAACTTGTGACGATCACGGGTCGTAAGGACGAAATCCGTCAGCAGGTGTATTACAGCCGCAACGCCTTCCAGCTTTATTCCAACTTCACCTTCTTTCTCAACGACTCCATCAACGGCGACCAAATCCGGCAGAAGGAGCGCCGCAACCTTTTCGGCTACAGCGGCAGTTTCACCCGCTACCACCAACTGGGCGTCAAGAACCTGACCTCGACGTTGGGCGTCCAGTATCGCCACGATCTCACCGACTCGACCGAACTCTCGCACACCCGCAACCGGAACGAAACGCTGGAACAGTACCAACTTGGCAACATCAACGAACTGAACGCCGCTGTTTACCTCGACGAAACCCTGTACCTGACCAATCGGCTGACGGTCAACGCGGGACTTCGCTTCGATGTATTCCGGCAACGTTACGAGGACTTGTTGCGGACGCCCATCGCGGCGTCGAAAACGACGACGGGTATCGTTTCTCCCAAGCTGAATCTTTACTACACCTTCTCGCCCCGCCTACAGCTTTTCGCCAAAGCGGGCAAGGGCTTTCACTCCAACGACAGCCGCGTGGTATCCGCCGGGGCTACCGTCGGGGGCGTAAAACAAGTGCTGCCCCCTGCCTGGGGCGGCGATCTGGGAGCCATCTGGAAACCCATGCCGCGCCTGCTGGTCAGCACCGCTCTTTGGACGTTGCATATGGCACAGGAATTCGTGTACGTGGGCGACGAGGGCGTGGTCGAACCCAGCGGCCGGACGCGCCGCGAGGGCGTAGACGTTTCGCTCCGCTACCAGTTGACCGACCACCTTTTCGCTGACCTGGACATGAACGCCACCCGCCCACGCTTCGTGGACGAGGAGCCGGGCCAAAATTATCTGCCGCTGGCGCCCGTGTTTACCTCCATCGGCGGATTTTCGTTCCAGGCCGACCGAGGTTTCAACGGCTCGCTGCGCTACCGCTACCTGGCCGACCGTCCCGCCAATGAGGACAACAGTTTGGTAGCCAAAGGGTACTTCGTGGCAGATTTGCAACTCAACTACACGCTGCCGCGCCAGCAATTTGGTCTTTCAATACAGAACCTGTTCAACACCCGCTGGAAGGAGACGCAGTTTGCCACCGAAAGCCGTCTGCGGGGCGAGTCGGTTCCGGTGGAGGAAATCCATTTCACGCCCGGCACGCCGTTCTTTGCTCGGCTGTCGTGGACGTGGTTTTGGTAGGCGAGGAGGCATCCCATTTCACCGTAAACCGCGAGTAGTTAAAGCCGCCAAAACTTGCGTACTTGCTTCTTCACTCTTTGAATAAATAAAATGGACAAGATAAAGCTGCAAGTCGAAAACGTTGCCCACGAGTACCTATCGGAGATACCCGACACCTGGCAGAAAGAAGACTATCTGAAAATACTGGAAGAATTCGGTTTTGCCGACGCCGACGCGTTGCCCGACAAAGAATTGGCCGAAATGACACTCATGGCTATTACTGACGAGGAACCCAACCAAGCGGCCGAAAACCTCATGGGGCTGTACCTGGCCGACGATCTCAACGAAGGCCAAATGTCGCAAATCGCCAGCGATATGCAATTGGACAAGATTTTTGAAGAATACCCCGAAATCAGACTGCACCATCGGCTGTTTAGCATCAACCAATTGCTGCGCAAAGCCTACAACGGCAAATTTCCCGACGGTCAGGCGGTAAAAATCACATTCACGCTCACGGATACCGAAGGTACTTTCACCAGCCCCGACGACATCACCAGCGAGGTTATCCTCAAAGCCCTGGAAAAGGCGATGCCCGACAACTCCATCGTCAAGCGCCTCTACCCAGACCAACTGGAAGGCAAAAAAGAACTCGCTGATGCCGACGCCATCGTTTGGCAACGCAAAGTGACCCAGTCCAGTGATAAATACGGAGTGGAAATTGTCTCCTCCGACTACTGGCTCGGCGACATCCTCGACCATCCAAGTTACGAGGCAGAAATTCAATTATTCAAAGCCGGGGAGGAAGACGACGATTAAGGTTTTTTGCTGAGAAAATAAGCCGTTCGGAAGCGATCAAAAGATTGTATCCGAACGGCTTTGTGTTTTCAAGAGCAAATCTCTACCTTGACCAAAAGTTCTAAAAACCCGCCTATCTCCCGATAAAACAGTTTTCCGCTAACAAGATGAAAAAACTTTTTCTCTCAGTTCTCGCGGTTGTCACCCTGAGCGTAGTCGAAGGGCCGATTACAAAAGCCCAAACCCGCTCCCCCATGCCCGACGCCAGCGTCGAAACCAAAGACGCTGTCACGATCAAGGGCAAGCGCGTTCCCTACACCGTCACCGCCGGAACCCAACCCGTGTGGGACACTGACGGCCAGCCCATCGCCAGCCTTTTCTACGTCTATTACGAGCGTTCCGACGTCGGTGACCGCGCCACGCGGCCTTTGGTGGTGTCGTTCAACGGCGGGCCGGGGGCGGCTTCGTGCTGGATGCATCTCGGCTACACCGGGCCAAAGCGGGTACTTATCGACAGCGAGGGCTATCCCGTGCAGCCCTACGGAATTCAGGACAATCCCAATTCGATTCTGGATGTGGCCGACATCGTCTATGTCGAACCCGTCAACACGGGTTTTTCGCGGATGCTTTCGGACACCATCGACAGGAAGAAATTCTTCGGCGTCAACGCCGACATCAAGTACCTGGCCGGGTGGCTCAATACCTTCGTGGGCCGCAAAAACCGCTGGCAATCGCCCAAGTACCTCGTGGGTGAAAGCTACGGCACTAACCGCGTGTCGGGCCTGGCGCTGGAATTGCAAAACGCGCAGTGGATGTACCTGAACGGTGTGGTGCTGGTTTCACCCACCGACCTCGGCATCCCGCGCGGCACCGTGGTGGACGCCGCCAGCTACCTGCCCTACTACGCCGCCACGGCCTGGCACCACAAAGTGCTGCCGCCCGATTTGCAGGGCAAAGACCTGGTGGAAATGCTGCCCGAAGTGGAAAACTTCACCATTAACGAACTCATCCCGGCTCTGGCCAAAGGCGGCTACCTCGATCCCGCCGCCCGCCAAAAGCTCGCCGCCCGCGTGGCCCGCTACTCGGGACTTTCCGAGAAAGTGGTGCTGGAACACAACCTGATGGTACCCACGGCTTTTTTCTGGAAAGAACTCCTGCGGGATAAGGGCTACACCGTCGGGCGGCTCGACTCGCGCTACCTCGGCATCGACCGCGAAGGCGCCGGGGAAGGCCCCGACTACTCGCCGGAGTACACCTCCTGGCAGCACTCGTTCACGCCCGCCATCAACTACTACCTCCGCGAGGTGCTGAACTACAAAACCGACCTCAAGTACTTCATCGCCGGACAAACCCGCCCGTGGAGCCGCGAGGGTACCGACACCGACCAAACGGGCGAAAACCTCCGTCAGGCGATGGCCCAGAATCCCTACCTGAACGTCCTCGTGCAATCGGGTTATTACGACGGCGCGTGCGACTATTTCAACGCCAAGTACGATATGTGGCACCTCGACCCCAGCGGCAAAATGCGCGATCGCCTCGATTGGAAAGGCTACCGCAGCGGCCACATGATGTACCTCCGCGACGACGACGTCATCACGTCGAATGA
>NZ_JBGSXF010000332.1:0-11311 GCF_041751555.1 Persicitalea sp.
GGCGACGCTTCGCCGGGCGACGCTTCGCCTGTTTCGTCGTCGTCCAGCAGCACAAGCGTATGATCATCCATCTCAATGGAATCACCTTTTCTGACGAAAGAAAAAAGCTGGTAAGAATGCCGGAACAGGCGGACGAGCATGAAAAACACGCCCAGGAGGTAAACCGCCCAAAGCGCATTCTCCCAAGTCAGCAGCGAAGGTGAGGGGGCCGCCGTGACCACAAAGTCGGAAACCACGACCTGGTACACGACGGGCAGCGGCGGCGCGGCCTCGGGGTACGTCACCAGCGGCAGCACAAACCCCGCCACGAGCGCCCCCAGCAAATACGCCCGATTCCAGCGCAGGAAAGTCTGTCGCCGTAGCAAAAGCGCGTAACACAGGTACAGCGCCAGCCAATAGGCGGAAAGTTTGATTATGTAAGGGAGCAGTTCCATCACTCTTTCCCTTTTGCCATAATTTCCATAATCTCATCCAACTCCTTCTCATCCAGCGGTTCGTCTTTGACGAAGAAGGAAACGAGCTGCGGCAGGGAGTTGTCGAAGTAGGTCGAGATCAACTGCTTCATCTCGGAGCGCTTGTACTGAGCGCGGGTAATGAGCGGGTAGTACTCGTGCGACTTACCATAAGCATTGTAGTGGACGACGCCCTTCCGTTCCAGTATGCGGACGATCGTCGAGACGGTGTTGTAAGCGGGCTTAGGTTCAGGCATTTCGGCCAGGATGTCCTTAACGAAGCCTTTCTTCAAGCGCCAGAGGATAAGCATAACTTCTTCCTCGGCGCGGGTGAGCGTTTTAATTTCCATTGGGGTCGTTGGTTTGGTTTTTGGTGAAATTGGTTTACGCTTCCAAAGTAAGGACTATTCATTTAGTTTCAAAACTATTGTCGTAGTTTTTTTGTTTTTTTTTCTTGAAAACAAAAAAAGGCACAAAGCTCCAAAGGCACAGAGGCACAAAGTGAGCTTGTGCAGCCTACTTTGTGCCTCTGGAACTTTGGAACTTTGTGCCTTTAGAACTCCCTTCCTTACTCCACTACACTCAACTTCAACGCATTCGTCTTGCGATGCTTGGAGATGGGCATGCTTAGGGTGTTGATAAAGACATCGCCGGAAGAAAGCTCACCGCGCTCGACGAGCAATTGTTTGACGTCATTGATAAGCTCGTCGGTCGAAGCGTCCTCGTCGGCTTCGTAGTAGTGGCATTGGGTGCCCCAATACAGCCCGAGCGTGTTCATCAGGCGGCGGTTGGAGGTAAAGATCAGCAGATTGGCCTTAGGACGATGGTGCGACAACCGGAAAGACGTGTAGCCTGAGCGTGTGATCCCGATGATGGCTTTTGCCTCCGTGTCGCGGGCGAGGCGGCAGGCGCTCATCACCACGTTGTCGTTCAGGCGATCTTCGCCGGGTTTTTCGTTGACATGCGTGTGCCATTTGTAGTATACATCGCCCGTCTGCTCGACCTGTTCGATGGTTTTGGTCATGCTTTGCACGGCTAGCAACGGGTACTTGCCCGAGGCGGTTTCCGCACTTAGCATAACAGCATCGGCCCCGTCGAGAACGGAGTTGGCCACATCGTTGACCTCAGCGCGGGTCGGGCGCGGACTTTCGATCATACTTTCGAGCATTTGGGTAGCCACAATTACGGGCTTGCCCGCGCGATTACACTTATCCACAATCATTTTCTGAATCATCGGTACTTCCTCGGCGGGCATTTCCACGCCCAGGTCGCCACGTGCCACAATCACGGCGTCGGTGGCCGCAACAATCTCGTCGATGTTCTTGATCGCTTCGGGTTTTTCCAGCTTGGCGACTACGCGCACATCCTTGCCTTTGCTTTTAATATAATCTTTCACCTCCTGAATATCCGACGCCCGGCGCACGAACGACAGCGCAATCCACTCCACGCCGTGTTCCAGGCCAAAGTCCAGGTCTTCGTAGTCCTTCTCGGTTACGGAGGGCATCGACACCTGCGTGTTGGGCAGGTTCACGCCTTTCTTGGATTTGAGGTAGCCACCATATACTACCTCTGTCACCACGTCGCTGTCTTCAATGCCCGTCACCTTTACTTCCAACTTGCCGTCGTCCATCAGGATTCGATCGCCGATGCGGACATCGTTGTACATGCCGTCGTAGGGCGTACTCACCTTCTCGGCGGTTCCCAGCACTTCGACGTTCGTAAGTACCAACCTATGGCCCGCCGTGATCAGTACGCCATCCTTCTCAGCGACGTTGCCAATGCGGATTTTGGGGCCTTGCAAATCTTGCAGTATGCACAAATTCATATCGTGCTCCTCGTTGATCTCGCGGATGCGTTTCAGGCGTTCGAGGTGATCGGCGTGACTTCCGTGCGAAAAATTGAGCCGAAAAACATTGACTCCGGCCCGTGCCAGCGCCAGCAACTGTTCCTTACTTTCTGATGTGGGGCCAACGGTGGCGACGATCTTGGTTTTCTTTTGGGACATAATTTTTTAGTGGACAGTTGAGAGTGGACAGTTGACAGTTCTTTTGCCCTACCAATCAGTTTGCCATGATTAACGTTCTTTTTTTGAAGAAAAGGGAAGGACAAGCCTACATTTGATTCATTACAAAATGTAAAATTGTCAGTTTGTAGGAAGACGTTAACTGTCGACTGTCAACCGTCCACTGTCAACTACATGCTATCGACGTCCACCACCACGTTCACATTTTTCAACGTTTTATCGGTGAGGATGTCGGTGACTTTTTCCTGGATGAATGACTTTACAGCCTTAAAATTAATCTTTTCCCTTTCAAGTTTAATGAGAATGTTGAACAAATACTGATTTCGAACCCGCTCGACCAGCGGTGGCTCAGGTCCCAGCACGCGGCTGTGGCCAAGTTCGGCGAGCAGTAGTTCGGCCAGTGCGGCGGCGGCGCGATTGGCGGTGTCGCGGTCGGTATGCTTGACAATCAGCTTGATAAGGCGCGTGAAGGGTGGGTAGTTGTATTCCTCACGCTCACTGATTTCGGTATCGTACATCTTACGGTAATCGTTGCGGATCACCCAGCCCAAAATTTCCTGACTCGGGTTATGGGTTTGGATCAGCACTTTGCCGGGCTTGCCCGCCCGGCGGCCCGCCCGCCCGCTAACCTGCGTGAGCATCTGGAACGCCCGCTCCGAGGCCCGGAACTCAGGAAAGTGAATCATGCGGTCGGCGTCGAAAATGCCC
Organism: Persicitalea sp.; assembly: GCF_041751555.1. NCBI lineage: Bacteria > Pseudomonadati > Bacteroidota > Cytophagia > Cytophagales > Spirosomataceae > Persicitalea > Persicitalea sp. Next base: position 3,184 of record NZ_JBGSXF010000332.1, read on the forward strand.
ACGACGCTCACATTGCCGAAATCCAGCCCTTTGCTCACCATTTGGGTACCAACCAGGATGTCGATTTGCTCGTTCTCAAAATCCTGAATAATCTGCTGATAGGCGTTTTTGGCACGGGTCGTGTCCATATCCATGCGCTGTACCCGGGCATTGGGGTATATTATATGTAGTTCGTCCTCGATTTTCTCGGTGCCGAACCCCATCGTCTTCACCTTTGGCGAGCCGCAGTTGGGACAGGTGCGCGGTACCTGCTCCTTGTGGCCGCAGTAGTGGCAGCGCAGTTCGGCCACTTTCATGTGGTAGGTTAGGCTCACGTCGCAGTTGTTGCACTCCGATATCCAGTTGCACTCTTCGCACTGAATGTAAGGCGAGTAGCCGCGGCGGTTCTGAAAGAGAATCGTCTGCTCGGCGTGTTCGAGGTTGTACTGCATGTAGTCCAGCAATACCGATGAGAACTCATTCTTCATCTTGCGGGACTTCTTTTCCGCCTTGATATCCACCAGCAGAAACTCCGGCAAAGCCGCGTTGCCATAGCGCTCAAACATCTCCACCAGTCCATAGCGGCCCTGCTGGCCGTGGTAGTAGCTTTCCAGAGAAGGCGTAGCCGAACCGAGTATGACCTTGCCATGGTGCATGTAAGCCATTACCACCGCCACGTCGCGGGCATGGTAGCGCGGCGCGGGATCAAACTGCTTATAGGAAGTCTCATGTTCCTCGTCCACGATGATAAGGCCGAGGTTAGTAAAGGGCAAAAACACCGCCGACCGCACCCCGACGACGAAATTGAATTTCCCTTCGATGATGCCCTTCCAGACCTCAACCCGCTCGTTGTCGGAGAATTTGGAATGATAAATGCCCATTTTATCGCCAAACACCTTACGCAGCCGCACCACGATTTGGGTAGTTAGCGCAATCTCGGGCAGCAGGAAAAGTACCTGTGTCCCGCTTTCGAGGGCCTGTTTTATCAGATGGATATAGACCTCCGTCTTGCCACTACCCGTGATTCCGTGCAATAGGACCACTTCTTTATCTTGAAAATGTTCCTGAATCTGCCGTACCGCCCCCTGCTGACCTTCGCTGAGGTTGATGACCGCCGCGGGCGTATTTGGAATATCCGCAAAGCGCGATACCGTAATCTCAAACTGCTCGAAGACGCCTTTTTTGATCAGGGTATTTAAAGAGGAATCCGACGAATTCTCGTCTTGGGTAAAAGCTGTCTTTTCCAAACCCTTTTGGTTCAGGCCGGGATTGGATTGGACAGGGACGAAACTGAGGTACCTCAGAAGCACCTCTTGCTGTTTGGTCTGTTTTTCCAACTCTTGCATCAGCGCGTTAACGCCCGCCGCCGAGGCGTAGGCTTCGGCCAGCCGCACCTTCCGGGCTATTTTGGGCTTGTACTTTTCCTTCACCTGTTCGAAGAGAATCACCGCCCGCTTGCCCACCAATGATTTGATAATGGCGTTGACGTTGGTTTCGTCGGTAAGGCGGGCCACTTCTTCGTACGAAAGCGACTTGTGCTTCTTGATCTCTTCCAACAAGCCCACTTCCTCTTCGGTAAGCAGTTCGGCGTAATCGAAGTCGGGATTGAACTGAACCTTCGATTGACTGGTGATTTTCAGACCCGAGGGCAGGGCTACGTTCATCACTTCACCTATGTTACATAGGTAGTAGTCGGCCATCCAGCGGAAAAGTTCGAGCTGGCTGGTCATGACGAGCGGCTCTTCGTCAAGTAGTTCCAGTACGTACTTGGCCTGGTAGTTGGTAGGCGGCGTGTGGTGCAGTTTTCCTACGACGGCAGTAATCACCCGGTTCTTTCCGAACTGCACGATGACTCTGGCACCGATTTTGATGAGGCCGCTCATCGCCCGCGACACCCGATATGTGAACAGTTTCGGGATGGGAACGGGTAGAATCAAGTCGGCAAAAACCGTACTTTCTTCTTCAAACGGGAGGGTATTTTGGGCAAACATTGGGGTTGGGGCCGCTATTTCGGATTAGGGTGCAAGGTACTGAACATTTGGATAGGCGAAGGGTCAAAAGCGTGAGAATGGGCTTGCAGATCAAGCCAATCTCCCGCCTAGCTCACAACCGTCGCCGTCGGTGCTTCCTCCCAGGGCAGCATAGCATTGAACAACCTGATGTGACGAAAATCGCCCACTTCACTGGCGCGGATGGCTTTGGGAACAACTACCCCCTCGTCCAGCAAGTAAGCGCGCTGTGTACCCGCCAGTAAGGGCTGTTCTGGCGTGTACCAGTTGGTACCGTCGAACAGCGCGACGTTGGCGTAACTACTGTCAGTGACAAGGCCATTCCTGACAATGAGCACGTCGTCGCAACTACCTCTTTGAGCATATAAAAAATCAAGTGCTCGGCGATCTTTGTACTTAAAAGCGTAATCCAGGTGATCCGCTTCCACCAGGCGCAAACTACCAATCGTACGGGGCTGGTACTTTTCCCATTCGACGTTTACTATTTCTTCGCCGTAGGTGATGCGGCATTTGTGCTTATCATTGTTCACAAAATCCGGTATCTCGAGATAATCTTGCAAAGCCAGGGGTTCCCGAATCCCCCACAATGCCTGTCGCGTCCGGTTCAGCCGTGCTTCGTGGTAGGGCAGTAGTTTACTGAATCGGCGCTGTTCGACGCAGATCGTCTCGAAGCAAAGCTGAGGTCGATTCATAGTTGAAAGGGAGGTAAACTTTATCGATTAGTTCCTGGTACTCATCCTCGGCCCGGCTGCGGGAAGTTATTCCTCCGCCGCTCTTGAAAATCAGATTTTCGCCCTGCTGCTCGAGGAAGCGAATCATAACCGCACTTTCAAACACCTCGCCGTCAAAACTACCCATAATACCCGTGTAGTAGCCGCGATCATAGCCCTCCGCTTCCTGAATGATACGCAGCGTAGACGGCTTGGGGGCACCGCTGATCGACCCGGCGGGAAGTAGTTTTAGAAGCAGGTCTCCGTAAGCGCCGCCAAAACTATCCGGCAGCAAACCCGCTATTTCCGAGCTGACCTGCAAAAGCGTACCCTCGTGGGTGGTGATTTTGTCAAGAAAGCGATACCGCTCGACCCATACCTTATCGGCCACCATGCTCAGGTCATTACGGATCAAATCCACAATAGTAGCATGTTCAGCCGCTTCCTTTGCATCCGCTAGAATGATCCGTTCGGCATCGGGCAGGTCCGCGGGGATAGTGCCCTTCATGGGGTACGAAGAGATGCGGTTGCCCTCGATGCGAACAAATGCCTCGGGCGAAAAGCAAACGAACCGGTCGCGGAGCCAAAAGCGAAACGGAGCGCGGCTGTGCCGATAGATATCCAACAGCGACAGGTTGGTGGCTATGGGCGTCGGAGCCGATAAATTGACCAAAAACGAGTTGCCGTGCTGAATGTTTTTCACCACGTAGTCGAAGCGTGGGCGGTACACCTCAAATGAAAGGGGATACTTACGAAAATAATAAGGCGGCAAAGCGGACGGCGGAGAGTTGTCCCCCGGATCGTTGGTGATCCCGTTGAGATTGAAGCGCAACTGGGCTGGGTCTGCCTCGTCCGTTCGCCAGGCAAGGGGAGTTTCTCCCAGAAAATCGACCAGAAATGCAAACGGGACGCCTGCTCGTCCCCACGCGTTCAGGCGGTTTACGAAAGATTCAGTAGAGCTGGACGGTGGGAACAACAAGTAGTTAGGTAGTTTAAAGGATGGTTTTTTAACAGTCCGGTTTTGCACAAAGTTCAGAAACCATTCGCCGTTTCAACGTGTTGCGTAGGGGAATTTTGAACAAAAAATCATGCACCTACACGACGTAATCATCATCGGCGGTGGCCCCTGCGGCCTGGCGATGGGCATAGAAGCCGCCAAGAGCGGGCTGGATCATTTGATTTTGGAAAAAGGCAGCGTTACGGAGTCCATCCGCCGTTATCCCAAGCGGATGCGCTTTTTCTCTACTGCCGAAAATATTGAGATCGGAGGCATCCCCTTTCCCATCTCGGGCGTGAAAGCTAACCGAGACGAGGCTTTGCAATACTACCGCAAAGTCGCGGGCTACTACCACCTTAACTTTGAATTGTTTGTAGAAGTCGATCGCAGCGAGCGGCAGGGGGACGGTACTTTTTTCGTCTTCACGACCGATGGACGTACTTTCCAGGCCAAAAATGTAGTACTGGCCACAGGGTATTTCGATTTCCCGCGCATGTTGGACATTCCCGGCGAGAAACTGCCGCACGTCTCGCACTATTATGACGAGCCCTTCAAGTATTCCTACACCAGCGTCGTCATCGTGGGTGGTTCCAACTCCGCCGTTGAGGCCGCGCTGGAACTCTACCGCCACGACGTAAACGTGACGATCGTTCATAAAGACGAAGATTTCCGCCGTACGGTAAAGTACTGGCTCGTCCCTGATGTCAAAAACCGCGTGAAGGAAGGCAAGATCAATACGATGTTCGACAGCATCGTCAAGGCCATTGAGCCTGATCATGTTTTGGTGGAAAATACCAAGACGGGCGAGGAACAATGGCTCCCCGCCAACTTCGTGTTTCTTCTTGTAGGCTATCTTCCCGACGAAGCCCTGCTCCGCCGCTGCGGCGTCGATCTTGACCCGGAAACGAAGATCCCCGCTTACGACCCCGAGACGTTCGAAACCAACGTGCCGGGCCTGTACCTCTGCGGCACGGTCATGGCGGGCGTCCGCACCGAGAAAGTTTTCATCGAAAATGGACGCGACCATGCCGCCGCCATCGCCGACCACCTCACGGGGCGGGAAGTCAGGAAAGTGGCGGAGCTGATTGAAAGGATTTAGGTATTCTGAATAATCCCCATCAGCCACTCCGGCTTCAAGAATAGCATAATAATAGCGATAAGCAGGACGCCGGAGATTATCTTCCCCCAACCAGAATAAACGGGCAGCACAGTTTCTGTCTTAGCTTTCTTGAAAAAAAGCAGATACGGCAACCGCAGGTAGTACGCCAGCGAAATGGCGGCGTTCAAAATACCGACGATGAGTAGCCATACGAGCCAGGGTTCGCCTTGCTGCTGGTAACTATCCCACAAAGCGGAGAAAATAAGCCATTTGGCGGTAAAGCCCACCGTCGGTGGCAGTCCGGCCAGCGCCACCATGACGACCGTCAGTACCATGGCGACCAGCGCGTGTGGTTTGCCCAAGCCTTCGTACTCGGCCAGCGGTGTGTCGGAGCGGGGCAGCAGTAAATCTATTAGCAAGAAGGCGGCCATATTTAGCAACAGATAAGCCGCCACGTAAAAAGTCGCGCTCTCAAAGCCGAGTTGGTTGTAGGCCACGACGCCCACGATGAGATACCCCGCCTGCGCGATGGAAGAATAAGCCAGCAGGCGGCGGGCATTTTGCTGCCAGAGCGCGGCGACGTTGCCTACCGTGATGCTGATCAGAGCGATGCCGCCCAGCAACGGCAGTAGTTCGGCGGGGAGTGACGTCGCCACACGCATCAGCACCAATAATACGGCCGCTTTGGGAGCCACCGAGAGGAAAGAAACGAGCGGCGTCGGGGCCGCTTCATAGACGTCGGGTGTCCATACATGAAATGGAACGAGGGAGAGTTTGAAAAGCAGCCCGCCCAAGGTCATGAGCATTGCCACGTTCATTACTAATGGCGCGTTGGCGGCCAGGCCCAGCCGCATGGCCGGGTTAGTAAAGTCCAAAGTGCCTGTCAGGCCGTAAATCAGCGAGATGCCGTATAGCATGATAGCCGAACTAATGGCCCCGAAGAGCAAGTACTTCAGAGCGCCCTCGGCGGCTTTTTTGGCGGGAGAAAGCGCCACAAGCAGATACGAACTCAGCGAAAGTAATTCCAGCGCCAGATAAACAGTGAGCCAGTGCGTGGCCATCGTCAACAGGCACATACCCAGCACGGTGGCGATGAGTAGGGCACTAAGTTCCGCCGGAAAGCGGTAGCGCAACAATCGTATATGCAGCAGCGTGAAAAGCCAGGCCACCACGACGAGAATCTTGAAAAAAACGGCTTTGTTATCCAGAAAAAGTAAGGGCCGAAAGCGAAAATCAGCCACCTCGCTCCATTGACCCATGATGAGTCCCAAGGCGACTACAGCGCCACCGAGACTTAAATAAAATAGCCAGGAAGTAGTCTTTTCTTCGTTCGCGCCCCGGTTCAGCAGCAATTCGGCCACCAAATAGACCAGAAAAAAAGTGGCTAGAAAGATTTCGGGGACGATGCCGGCCAGGCTTTGACCGATTTGGCTGAGTTGTTCGTTCAGTTGCAAGACGATTGGAACAATTTTTTTGACAAAAGTACGGAATTCTCTCTCACCCAAAATTTTTAGGAAACCATGAAGAAAATCATCGCCCCTTTGCTGGGAATCATGTGCCTTGCCACCGTGGCCCAAGCGCAATTTATGCAGGATGTCAATGGCCGCGTCGTGACCGAAATGACTTACACCGACGTGGAGGGCTCGCCTTATCTGATTGAAGAATTCAACAAAGGCATCGTCACGATGGCCAAAGATAATCAGGTTTACGATGGCGTGCCGATGCGCTACGATGCCTATAAAGACGAACTGGAATACGAGAAGGAAGGCAAGCACTACCGGCTCGGACCGGAAATCATCTCTTTTTCCATCCCTACAGGCGATGCGCTTTATGAATTTCAACGCGGCTTTCCGGCCGTGGACGACTTAACTGAAAACAATTTTTATCAAGTGCTGCACGACGGTAATACCAAACTTCTGAAACATTATGGCAAGCGGATGCGGGAAGAAAAAGCTTACAACTCCGCCACGGCAACAAAGCGTTTCGACGGTACGGAACAACTGTACGTACTCAAAGGTGGCCGGATGAGTCCGATTAAGAAAAACGATAGAAAGGGGCTGCTGAGCCTGCTGAGGGACGAGAAAAATCTGATGAACTACATTATCAAGGAAGAGCAGCTCAACTTCAAGACCGAAGGCGACATGGTAAAATTGCTGGAAGAATATGATGCCTACAAGGCAGGGCGGAAGGGAAAGAATTGAGAGCGTCGAACGTAATACCTCTACTCCGCCTGATCCGTAAACATATACCCTACACCTTTCAACGTCTTGATAAAGCCTTCGCCGATTTTCTCACGGAGTTTGCGAATGTGGACGTCCACGGTGCGCTCCAGGACATAGATGTCGGCTCCCCAGATTTTTTGCAGCAACTCCTCCCGACTGAACACTTTGTTCGGGCTTTGGGCCAGGAAAAACAATAATTCGAATTCCTTTTTAGGTAGAATGACCGACTTGCCATTCTGCGTGACGGTGTAGTTCTTGCGGTCGATGGATAGCCCGGCGATCTCGATTTCCTCGCCGGGGTCCGACTTTTGGGCTTCGCGGCGGAAGAGCGCATTAATGCGGCTCATCAGGGCGCGGGGCTTTATAGGCTTGGTAATGTAGTCGTCGGCCCCGATTTCAAAGGCAGCAATTTCAGAGTATTCCTCGGAGCGGGCGGTCAGAAACATAACGTAGGTGTCGCGCAAATCGCTGTCGTCGCGGATCATGCGAGCAGTTTCGATGCCATCCTGCCGGGGCATCATGATGTCGAGCAGGATAAGGTCGGGGCGAAACTGTCGAGCGATTTTCAGGCCATTCTTGCCATCGGGGGCCGTTTTTACTTCGTACCCTTCCTTTTCGAGGTTGTATTCCAGCAATTCCAAGATGTCCTCGTCATCATCCACAACAAGAATCTTCTGGGCAACCTGACTGGCTTTTGCGGCACTCATGGGAATGAGGTTGAAAAGTGTACGTAAGGCCGAATTTAGCGGATAAGTTGTTTGGATTACCTACGATAAGCCATTAATAACACAAACTTAATATCAGCGGCGATAAATCCGATACATCTTCCCCTGCTCGTTGGTCATTAATAAGTCGCTGTCGTTCAGGAAAACGAGGGCTTCCTCCTGCATTTTACCAATCTTGATGCATTCCTTAGGGTGGCTGAAATCAATCTTGCCATTTTCAATACCAAACAATAGAATTTTACCGTAAGTCAGTAGCGCGAAGGTAGTTCCTGAAGGATTGATATCTGCCGCCGTCACTTGACTTTTGACAAGAATGCTGTCTTGGACTGGCAAGGTATAATCACCTGGCTGGGCGGAAACCATGTACAGTTTTACAAATTGATCGGT
>NZ_JBGSXF010000333.1:0-2229 GCF_041751555.1 Persicitalea sp.
TTGCCCAAGGCCCACTTTGAATTTCGGTCTTTGTAGAGCATGGCGATGCGGTTTTTTAGGGTTGAGCAACTCAGGAAATTATTGGTCAAGGCGTCGAAAGGGTCGCCCAGGGCGCAATCGAGTAGTTGTCGGGATAAATGCGTTGGGTTGGAATCAAAGAAGGTTTTCATAGGCGTCAAAAATTCTAGGGGCGATGGGTCGCAGTTTGTGCGTCAAGCTCGAATGTGATTGGTAGATTGTATTTGACGGAAATCGCTTTCCCATCTAATTGGCCGGGGTTCCAGGGGGGCATTGCACGTACCAGACGAAGCGCCTCCGCCTCGGTGCCGTAACCCAGCCCTTTCAGAACCCTGATATCCTCCAATTTTCCCGTTGCTGTTACCACAAAAGTGACAAACACTTTGCCCTGCGCTTTTGCCTCGGAGGCTGTTTTGGGGTATTTTAGATTATCAGCAATGTATTTTGCCAACGCCTTCGTCCCACCAGGAAATTCCAGATTCTCGACAAGAACGCACGCTAAAATGACGTCCTGTTTCGGATTGACAGTTGCCGAGTCGGGCGCGGCCGTTTTACAACCGACAGCAGTCGATAGCAAAAACAGCCCCCAGGCTGCTATCAATTTGCATGAGAAGCGGTCATTTTTCATGTGACGCTAGTTTCTTGAATTAGGGGTAATCAGCACAAAGCCGCTGCGACCTGAGTCACCGAATTGGTCAACGGCCAGTTTTCCTTTGAAAGCATCCAGCTTTTTGATGCCAAACCCCTGCAATCCGTCGCCTATTTCTTTGCCTTCCACAATCTTGCCGTGCAGCATAAAGACTGGTTCGGCTTTCTGGCTGACGGTCGAGTCCGGCAGAAGCGATTGGTTGGGTTTCTCTTTCAAAGCAAACCAAACGGGCAAGGTGAACGGCACGTCCACGGTCTTGCCGTTTTGGATGCCGGGAATCCAGCGGGGCATATTCAGCACGGCTTTTATCACCTCTTCGTCGCAGCCGTAACCCAGGCTCTTGACAATGCGCGGACTGCGGACATCGCCGTTTTTATTGACAACGAAGGAAGCCTCTACCATTCCCTGAATATCGTTCCTTGCTGCTTCGGTGGGGTAGCTGATGGTTTTAGCCAGGAACTTCACCATAGCCAAATTTCCTTCTAAGTACGACGCAGGTTTCCTTAAAGTATTCCATTTTCTATCCTCTGGTGAAAGGTCTGTTTGTGAAATAAGATCGGAATCATCTTGCGTCGAGTATTCAACCATTGTGAAGGACAGAAGCCTTTCCTGGCTGCGCGGCAGTTTGACAATCACTCGTTTTTGATTATCGACCGCGACGTAGATTCGGCTGTAGGCTACGTGATCTATCACCAAACTATCGTCAGCCTCTACCGTGTCTAGTGAGAAATAGCCCGTGGCGTCGGTCACGGCGTACGGCCTTCCCATGTTTAGAACCGAAACCATCGCATCCTCGATGGGCTGATCCTGCTCGTCGTACACAAATCCCTCGAAAGCGGTATTCTGCGCCCAAGTCACTGGTAGCGTGAAAAACGACGACAGAACGAGTAAGGCTTTCATAAGGCTTTGGGTCAATCTTTGTTATTTACTTTACATCCTGCTGCTTTTACTTGCCCTGCTTGGTAGTGACAACTATCACAACATCGGCACCCCGTTCTCCGTAGATGGCTTTGGCGGAAGCCTCTTTCAATACGTCGATGGATACAATGTCATTTGGGTCAATCTTTGAAAGCGCACCAAGTTGTAAACCTCCAACAGCATGATCCCAATTCGGGGCGGTGGCAGGTTGGATCACGCCATCTACCACAAAAAGCGGTGGGTGGGTACTCGGCATAGGACGGTTTCCCCGAATGCTAATCTTGATTCCGCTGTTCGTTCTTTTTTCGACAGCCGCTCCGCGCTGAGATTCCTGGCTCTCCAAAGTATTGACATCTTCGACCGTTCTCATTCGTTTTTCAATAGCCGCCACCATCGTTTCACTTTCTGCTCTTGCCGCTTGACCAACCGCTTTCTTCTCCTTCGGGAGTACAAAACTGATCGGAAGGTTGTACTTCACGTTCACTTTTTCACCGTCCTCCTTCGCACCGGGTATCCATTTGGGCGTCTGCTTCATGATTCTGACCGCTTCCTCGTCGGTGCCGAATCCCATGCCTTTCAGTACTTTAATGTCTTGAACACTGCCATCAGCGTTGACCACGAAAGTCAGGAACACTTTGCCCTGT
>NZ_JBGSXF010000334.1:0-2998 GCF_041751555.1 Persicitalea sp.
ACAGGGCAAAGTGTTCCTGACTTTCGTGGTCAACGCTGATGGCAGTGTTCAAGACATTAAAGTACTGAAAGGCATGGGATTCGGCACCGACGAGGAAGCGGTCAGAATCATGAAGCAGACGCCCAAATGGATACCCGGTGCAAAGGAGGACGGTGAAAAAGTGAACGTGAAGTACAACCTTCCGATCAGTTTTGTACTCCCGAAGGAGAAGAAGGAACTTGGGCTGGTGATTCCGTCTAAAACTGATAAAGTTGAAACATCGACTTGGTTATACGAGCAAGCTGATAGCCTAGCAAAGCTACAACCCAATACTGCAGGCATTGAATATTCTGCCAATAGCAAACCTGCATTTAGGATCAGACAAGCTCCTCCCGGTTCGAAGTTTGGAAACCCACTTTTTGTTTTAAACGGCATATTGGTGCCTGCCAGCCAACCAGATTTCCTTAGTACAATCTCACCAGCGGACGTGAAAACGATAACGGTATTGAAAGACGCCGTCGCACTAGCCGTTTACGGAGTACGTGGTGCTAATGGAGTAGTAGAAATAACTACCAAGCAAGGCGCGAAAATGCCTTTGGATAGGAAGAATTAGTTTGAAAAAACATAGTCTTTTCCTCTATGAAAGCTCCCGCCCATCTCCTCTGCTCGGCTGTATACCTGTTGGATTGCGCCTTGGGTGATCCACTTGACAGCTTAACCAATAATTTCCTGAGTTGCTCAACCCTAAAAAACCGCATCGCCATGCTCTACAAAGACCGAAATTCAAAGTGGGCCTTGGGCAAGTACGCCGCCGTGGTCGCGTTCGTGGGTAGTGTGGCCCTGCTGATGGCCTTCAAGCCCGCGCTTTCGCCGGAAGTTCCTGCCCTGGTCACGCAAAAAGTGACAATCAAAGGCAGCGTCGTGAATACCGACAACCAGTCTTTGGCGGACGTTTTTGTAATAACCGCCGACCTCAGAAACCACTTCGTTACGGATGATTTAGGCCAGTACGAACTGTCGATACCCGCAGGGAGTGAACTGGTTTTTAATAAAAAAGACTACAAGCCAGTCAAGGTTACGGTGAAAGATAACCAGGTCATCGACGCGGTGTTGGCCGCGTCAAAATCCGCCGATTCGTCGGTCGTGAGTGTGTATCCTTTTGTGATAACGGAGAGGATGAATCCCGGTCAGAGTGGGTACGGAGGAATGTTTATTCCAAAGTTCCTGCCCGACATCAAGCTCAAAAGCGATTCGGTGCAAACGTTCAAGTACCATTTTCTGAGTGATAACAGCCTACCACCTGCTTTTCCCGGTGGTAGCGATGCCCTGCGGGCATTCATCGCGCGAAACGCTACCTACCCCAAAGGCGCGGTGAGAGCCAACGTACAGGGCAAGGTGCTGGTCAATTTTATGGTGTCCGCCAGCGGGGCGATCCGGCAGGTAAATATTTTGAAAAGTCCGAGATTTGGCCTGGAGCAGGAAACCGCGCGGCTGATGGCGGCGATGCCCGCCTGGCTACCCGGCCAGCAAGACGGCAAGAAGGTAGAAACGCCCTACCAGCTGACCCTCGACTATCGGCTGGCGACCGACTCTCTGAAAACCGGGACACTCGAAGCCCAGGCCGGGCTGGATGGCAAAGGGGCGAGCTACGCGATAGTCAGGTTTTATCAACCCATCAGCCGAAGAACCCACACTATGGTGGCGTATTTTAACGGCTTCGACGATCAATACGGCCTGGAAAATGCTCTATACGTGCTGGACGGCAAACCCGTTGGTGACCGGGAAACGATGGGTAAGATTCCAGCCGATCAGATTGTGTCCGTCAATATTGTGCGAGGCGCAGCGGCGAAGAAGCTTTACGGCGAGAAAGGGGCCAACGGCGTGGTAGCCATCGCAACTAGAAAGGCAGTAAAGAAAATGTGAGCGTCATGGCTTATTTCCTTAAATCCTGAAAAAATGAACATCATCACCTATTTGCTTCAGACAAACCTATACTGGCTGCTGCTCTACGGCTGTTACTGGCTTTTGCTGCGCCGCCAGACTTTCTTCGTCTGGAACCGCGCCTACTTGCTCGGTGCGCTGCTGCTGTCGTTCGGTCTGCCGCTGTTGCAATACCCTGCGGCCGCTCCGCCCGTCCCGGCGGCCGTTTACGAACTGACTTCCCTACCGCTGGAATCCGCGACGATAGCGGTGGCCGAAGCAGTTCCGGCAGCTTTTGTAGTCACGCCACAAGCCGATGCGACTGCCGCACCGTTTCCGTGGCTCGACCTTTTGCTGGTCCTTTACATTGTCGGGGCGGTGTTCATGCTCGTCAGGCTGCTGTGGCAGTTTCGCCGGTTGTTTTCCTTTTTCCAAAAAGGCGAACGCATCACGTTGGATGACTACCAAATAATTCTACTGAAAGATGAAGCACCCGGATCTTTTTCTTTCCTAAACTGGCTAGTCGTCAACCGCCTCGACTACGAAAACGATTTCGACACCGTCCTGCGTCATGAGTTGGTTCACGTGCGACAGCGCCATAGCGTGGACATTGTTTTGGTGGAAATTTTGCGGGTAGTTTTCTGGTTCAATCCGGTTTTAATTTTGTACAAAAAATCTTTGCAACAAGTACACGAGTACCTGGCCGATGCCGCCGCCCCGCAGCGCGACCGCTACGCCGATTTTCTGCTGGCCTACGCGCAGCATAATCCCGCTAATGCTTTGACCAATAATTTCCTGAACTCTTCAAACCTCAAAAAACGAATCAAAATGCTTTACAAAAACCGAAACTCGAAATGGGCGTTGAGCAAGTACTTTGCCGTCGCGCCGCTCATCGGACTCGTGCTGATGCTCACCGCCGCCCGCGAGCGTGTGGCGGATGTCGTAGATAGTAGTAAGCCTTTGGTATCAGCCACTGCCTGGGTGGCAGAACTACCAGAGGCATTGCCGATCGAAACCACTACGGTGAAAGGCACCGTCCGCAGCTCCAAGACCAAAGAGCTGCTGCCGGGGGCGAACGTGATACTGGCGGGTACCTCGC
>NZ_JBGSXF010000335.1:0-1996 GCF_041751555.1 Persicitalea sp.
TACTTAATTCAAGTTGCTAGTTATTGAAAGTCGGACAGGTCCATGCTAATTTAGTGTTGCGAACTCAAACCAACACTTCCCATGTCCGACCCGGTAAAAATAGTCACAGAAACCACTTACCTGTACGTAATCATCGACGATATTCTCAAAAGTCTGGGCCATCGCGAACACCCCGGCTGCGAATGCAGCGACAGCGAGGTGATCACTACGGCCCTGTGCGCATCCCTTCACTTCGGCAGCAACCGCTCCGACGCCATCGGCTTCGTGCAGGAGACCGGACTGATGCCCGAGATGGTTGGCACCAGCCGATTTAGCCGCCGACTGCACCGGGTAGGCGAACTGGTAGCGGATATGCTGCTACAACTAGGCCACGTCTTCAAGGCGCTCAGTGAGAGCATGGTCTACCGAATCGACAGCTTTCCCCTGGCCTGCTGCCAGAACATTCGCATCCCCCGCAGCCGCCTCTTCGAGCAGGATCGGGCCGCCGGGCGGCAGTACCGGGGTCGCAACGCCTCGAAACGCCAGTATTTTTACGGCATAAAGGTCTTCGTGATGACCGACGAGGCTAATCGCCCCGTCGAGTACTGCTTCACGCCCGGCTCATGGGCTGACATCGACGGGCTGCGGCAGATGCCCCTCGACTTACCACCGGGATCGGACGTCTACCTCGACAGCGGCTTCACCGACTACGGTATGGAAGATGATCTGAAAGAGGCCGAAGACCTCGACTTTTTTGTCGCCCGCAGGAAGAACTCCAAGAGGCCACACCACCCCTCGGTTGACTTCCTGATCAGCCACCACCGTAAGCCGATCGAGACCACGTTCAGCGAGATCACCGCTCTGTTTCTCAAGAAAATACACGCGGTCACCGACAGGGGGTTCCTCTTGAAGGTCATTTTGACCCTTTTTGCCCATACGTTGACCAAAGCTTTTATCTAGCAACTTGAATTATTTAACGCCTTGCTGTCAGGGAGTTTTTATGAGAGATGAATAGTAGATTATTCTCAATCTGCATCCTTACGCTGGGCGTGTTGGCCTGGGGCGTGGTTTATTCCCAATCCCGACCCAACGTCGTCCTCATCCTGGCTGACGATATGGGCTATGGGGATTTGGGATGCTACGGCGGCACGACCATTCCTACGCCACACATCGACGCGCTGGCGCGGGGCGGGATGCGTTTCACCGATTTCCATTCCAACGGCGTTGTCTGCTCGCCCACGCGGGCGGCCTTGCTGACGGGCCGTTACCAGCAGCGGGCGGGAGTGCCGGAGGTGATCACGGTGGATCCCAAGTACGACGAATTGGGTCTGCCGCTATCGGAAACAACTCTGGCCGAGGTAGTTAAAAAAGCCGGATACGATACCGCAATTTTCGGCAAATGGCATCTTGGCTACCAAAAAAGGTATAACCCGACTTATCAGGGATTCGATGCGTTTCGGGGCTATGTAAGCGGCAACGTAGACTACCAGTCGCATCTCGACGCGCCGGGCCGGGCCGACTGGTGGTCGGGGGCGCATCTGGAAGACGAACCGGGTTACGTTACGGACTTAGTGACGAAGCACGGGGTCGAATTTATCGAACGGCACAGAGACCGACCTTTCTTGCTATACCTTGCCCACGAGTCGCCACACTACCCTTATCAGGGACCGGACGACCCGGCGTTTCGGAAGCCCAACGGCAAAAACCAGTCGCAGGGTCCTCGTCAGGATGTGGAGACCGCCTACCGCGAAATGATCGTCTCGCTCGACGAAGGCGTAGGCCGCGTCGTGGCGGCCCTCAAAAAAGCGGGTCTTGAGAAAAGCACCCTCATCATTTTCTGCTCCGACAACGGCCCCACCGGGCCGGGGCTGGCCGGACCGCTGCGGGGCCGAAAAGGCACGACTTGGGAAGGCGGCCACCGCGTACCGGGCATTTTTTACTGGCCGGGCCGCATCGCGGCGGGCCTCGTCACGGACGAAACCGCTCTGACGATGGACATTTTGCCCACCGTAGCTGC
>NZ_JBGSXF010000336.1:0-8168 GCF_041751555.1 Persicitalea sp.
ACGAAGTCGATCTAGTCGTCTACGGCGGCACCTCGGCGGGTATCGCCGCCGCCATCGAAGCCAAGCGGATGGGAAAGTCCGTCGTCCTGATCGAGCCGACTTCCCGCGTCGGCGGACTGACCACGGGCGGTCTGGGCCAAACCGACATCGGCAATAAGCGCGTGATCGGTGGTATTTCGCGGGAGTTTTATGAAAACATCAAAACCTACTACGACAACCCCGCCAACTGGAAGTGGCAAGAGAAAAGTACCTACCTGGACGGCGGACAGACCCGCACCGGAAAGAATGAAAACAGCATGTGGACCTTCGAGCCGTCGGCGGCTTTGCGCGTGTACCATGATATGTTGAAGACGGCTGGGGTGGAAGTGGACTACAACCAAAAGCTGGATCGGGCCAAAGGCGTCCGCAAGCAGGGCAACCGCATCGTCTCGATCACCATGCTTTCGGGCAAAACCTACCGGGGCAAGATGTTCATCGATGCCACCTATGAGGGCGACCTGATGGCGGCGGCAGGCGTCAGCTACTCTGTAGGTCGGGAAAGCAACAGCCAATATGGCGAAACCCTCAACGGCGTCCACGCCCGAGACCGGGACACGACCATGACCGGGCAAAGCTCCCGGAATGCGATGAACCATAATTTCGTAGCAGGCGTGGATCCCTACGTAATCAAAGGCGATCAATCGAGTGGGCTGCTTCCCTTCATCGACCCCGACGGCCCCGGTACGCACGGCGCGGGCGACAAGCGGATGCAAGCCTACTGCTACCGCATGTGCCTGACCGACCATCCTGATAACCGCATTCCCTTCGCCAAGCCCGCTGGCTACAATGAGCGCGATTACGAACTGCTCATCCGCAACTACGAAGCCGGGGAAAAAGGTTTTCCCTGGATCAATTCGGGGATGCCCAATCGTAAGACCGACACCAACAACCGCACCGGATTTTCCACCGACTTCATCGGGCAGAACTACGGCTACCCCGAAGCCAGCTACGCAGAGCGGGAGCGCATCGCCGAGCGGCATCGGCAGTACCAGCAGGGGCTGATGTGGACCTTGGCCTACCACGAGCGGATGCCCGATTTTATCAAAAAGGAAGTCTCGCTCTGGGGTACCTCCAAGGACGAATTCGAGCGGGCCGACGGCTGGCAGCAGCAACTTTACGTACGGGAAGCCCGTCGGATGGTCAGCGATTTGGTCATGACTCAGTACCACTGCGAAGGTTTGAAAACGGTCGAAAATCCGGTAGGGATGGGAGCCTACGGTATGGATTCGCACCACATTAAGCGCTACGTGACGGAGGATGGTTTTGTGAAAAATGAGGGAAACGTCGAGGCGCATGTGGCGGCGCCTTACCCCGTTGGTTATGGGGCCATTGTGCCGAAAAAGAATGAGTGCGCCAACCTGCTGGTACCCGTGTGTATGAGCGCGACCCACATAGCCTTCGGCTCCATCCGCATGGAACCCGTCTTCATGGTGCTGGGACAATCGGCTGCCATAGCGGCTTCACTGGCGATCGAAAAAGGAGTTGCCGTACAGGAGGTGTCTTACGCGGACTTGAGGAGAGTGCTTTTGGACAAAAAGCAAATCCTTTCGAACGATACAGAGGGGGAAAGACCAGGCAAATAGTTTAAAAACATGCATAGTATTCTTCTCATTTTCCTGGTGGCAAAATTGTTTCCCAGTTACGAATCTGCCCTTCCGGCTAAGCGAAGCGCGGCCCGCCAGAATGCCGGGCCGCGTTCGGCCGAACGCAGCCTCGCCGAACGCAGCCCGGCCACACCACCCAATTTCATTATCCTCCTTGTGGACGACCAGCGCTGGGACGCCCTGAGTTATGACAAAACCACCTACTTCGCCACGCCCGAAATGGCCAAACTGGCCACGCGGGGCACCTATTTTCCCGATGCCTTCGTGACGCTTTCCATATGTTCGCCCAGCCGGGCCGCTATTCTGAGCGGGCAATACGGGAGCAGGAACGGCGTGATGAATATGCAGTCGCGGTTGCGGGACGAGGAAAGTAGTTTGGGGAATATTTTGAAAAAAAATGGCTACGCCACCGCTGTTTTCGGGAAATGGCATTTACCTAATAAACCGCACGACCTGGGTTTTGACTACTCATTCATATTCAAAGGTATAACTGCCTACTGGGACGTGGATTTTTTGGAAAACGAAAAGAAAATCAGTACTCAGGGATTCGTGGACGACCAGACCATCGACCGCACCATCTACTACCTGGAAAAACGAGATGAGAAGCCTCTCTTTCTGTTTGTCAACACCTTCGCCCCGCACATGGACGAAAACTACGACTGGCCGATCAAAGCCGCCGAGCGGAGTCATTTCAATCAACAGGCCGCACCTCTGCCCGTCGACTGGAACACGGACTTCGCGGGCAAGCCCAACTACCTTGCGACAAGCCGTCCCCACCAGCGAGCCTTGGAATACGGCTACGACCAGCCCGATTCGATCAGAAGCCACGTCTATAGATACGCCGCCGCCAACTATGCCATGGATCAGGCCGTGGGAAGACTGGCAAAGTACCTGACTGATAACGAACTGCTGGACAACACTTACCTGCTCGTGCTGGGGGATAACGGCTGGTTCATGGCCGAGCACAGTTTGACGAGTAAAGTGCTGGCCTACGAGGAGTCTATGCGAATCCCATTCTTTGTGTTAGGGCCGAAAGTTTTGGCAAGAAAGTCCGAGGAATTGGTTCTGAATATCGACCTGTACCCAACGATTCTTGATCTGGCGAACATCCAACCAACGGCCTCCTCCCGAGCGATCAGTCTAAGAAACGCCCTCTTCACTAAGGGTAAACCTACCCGAAAGCAAGTCTTTTATGAAGCACCGCTACCCGTGCACGGCACCTATCCGCACTATGCCATTCGAACGAAACGGTGGAAGTACATCGTAACCTACGACCTTGAACAGACCGATAAGTTGTACTTCGAAGAACTTTATGACCTGCGCAGCGACCCCAATGAATTGAAAAATCTCATATCCAACAAAGGCATGGCGAAAGCACTCGCTCGATTGAGAAAAACCGCCCAACAGGAAATTGAAAATTCAAATCTATAACCCTCCAACCAATATGCGTCTTTTAAAAAAGTGTTCTTTTAGTTTATTGTTTCTGTCAATCCTAGTGGCTTGTTCGTCCAATTCCGGCAACAAGGAAAATGGTGAAACCCGCTCTGCCGATGTCATCATCTACGGCGGCACCGCCGCCGCCGTGACCGCCGCCGTACAGGTCAAGAAAATGGGCAAAACGGTCCTTGTCGTCTCGCCCGACAAACACCTGGGTGGCCTATCGGCCGGAGGGCTGGGCTTCACCGATACGGGTAACAAGTCGGTTATCGGTGGATTGGCGCGAGAATTCTACCACCGTCTATACCAGCATTACCAGCAAGATAGTAGCTGGAAGTGGCAGCAGCGGGACGAGTTTGGCAACAAAGGCCAGGGAACGCCCGCGATGGACGGCGAGAACCGCACGATGTGGATCTTTGAACCCCATGCTGCCGAGCAGGTATTTGAAGATTTTATCAAAGAGAACGATATTACCATTTACCGCGACGAATGGCTGGATCGCTCGGCCTTCGGGGTAGGCATGGAAAATGAAGAAATCAAGTACTTCAAAACCCTCAGCGGTAACACCTACGAAGGCAAGATGTTCATCGACGCCACCTACGAAGGCGACCTGATGGCGGCGGCGGGCGTCAGCTATCACGTAGGCCGCGAGGCCAACGAGGTTTATGGGGAGGAATGGAACGGCGTACAAACGGAGGTTTTCCAGCACGGCCATTATTTCAAATCTGACATCAGCCCCTACAAGGTGGCGGGTGACCCCAGCAGCGGTCTGCTACCCGAAGTATCTGACCAGCCGCCGGGTGAGTACGGTTCCGGCGACAATAAAATACAGGCCTACTGCTTCCGGCTCTGCATGACCGACAAGCCCGAAAATCGCTTGCCTTTCCCCAAGCCCGAAGGCTATGATCCTGCTCGCTTCGAACTGCTGGGACGGGTATACGATAGCGGCTGGCGCGAGACATTTAACAAGTTTGACCGCATCCCTAACCGCAAGACGGACACCAACAACCACGGCCCGTTCAGCAGCGACTACATCGGTAAGAACTACGACTACCCCGAGGCCAGCTACGAACGCCGGAAGGAAATCATCGAAGACCACCGCAAGTACCAGCAAGGTTTGCTGTACTTTATGCAAAACGACCCGCGCATGCCCGCCGACGTCCAGAAGGAGTTTAAAGAGTGGGGCTTGGCTAGGGATGAATTTACCGATAATAACAACTGGCCACACCAGATTTACGTCCGTGAGGCCCGACGCATGATCGGGCAAGAGGTAATGACCGAGCAGCATACCCTCGGTACCAGGCCCGTTACTCAATCGGTGGGTATGGGTTCTTACTCGCTCGACGCCCACAATGCGCAACGCTATGTCAAGGATGACGGTTTTGTGCAAAATGAAGGCGACATCGGAGTTCATCCCAAGCAGCCGTACTCGATTTCCTACGGCTCCATTTTGCCCAAAGCCGCCGAGTGCAAGAACTTGCTGGTACCCGTGGCAATGTCCAGTTCCCACATTGCCTTCGGTTCCATCAGGATGGAGCCCGTGTTCATGATTTTAGGCCAATCGGCGGCCACGGCGGCGGTGCTGGCGATCGAGAATAAGGTGACGCCGCAGGAATTACCATACGCGAAATTGCGGGAGAAGCTATTGGCTGAAAAGCAGAAGTTGGAATTTGAGAAGTAGGGTCACTGAAAAATATAGATTATTGTATCACTAGGCTGATAAGAGGAAACAGTAAAACGCCCGTTTGTCGGCTTATTATTTGAGTACACCCAAAGCGACTGAACAACGCAACCCGCACGAATCCTTAGCCAACTGATCCATGCTTTTTTATCTCCTAATCCTCAACTTCCTGTACTTTTCCAACCCAATCGACTCTGGCCAATTGGACGAAAAGGAGAAGAAAAGCATTATCCTGGACATCCCGAATCTAATCTGCTTCTGGGATTTTCAAAAGAATGGATCGGGTGGTACCGATCTGACTAGTCAGGGAGCTTACCGATACACGCTCCAAGAAATGAACGGACCGATCAACCGCGCTGAAGAGGGCATATTCGGCGCATCCAGTCTGGACATCGTGCGGGGGCAGTGGTTGCGGATCAAGCGGCAGGACTGTCCGGCCCTGAACATTCACGGCAAAAGGGAAATCAGCGTCGTGGCCTGGGTCAAGCGCCGGGCCGACGTCAACTGGCAGTACATCGCCGGGGTGTGGGACGAGCGCCACGAACGACGCCAGTACGCCCTCTTCACCAGCGGCCACAAACAAACCGACTACACCACCCTTACCCGCACCGACGCCAAACACCAGCCCCACGGCTACGTCTCGGATGTCGGCGGCCCCACGAAAGATCGCCCCTGGGCATTTTCGTACGCCACGGGCAAGACCAAGCTGGAAAAAGACGTCTGGTGCATGATCGCTTTTACTTACGATCACGAAGAAATTAAGGTGTATTACGACGGCGAACTGGACACCAACGGCAACTGCAATCCTTTCCTCTGGGACAAGCCGATCTTCGATGGCGGCGAGGCCGGGGCCGACTTTACCGTGGCTCAAAGGGACGTGCATTCCTGGCCCAACTACCCCGAAGATATTCCCGGCAACAAGGTGGGTTTTGGCGGACTGCTGGGCGGGTTGGGGGTATTTGATAGGGCTTTGCGGGCAGAGGAGGTTCGGGATATTTACAAATCAACCCGTCGGAAATAAGAGAGTGCGATCAAACTAGCCGTTGCAGGTAAAACCGGGAGTGAAATACCCTTTTACATCAAAAACTGATTCCATGCTCCATTCCACACTTGTATGGCTGTTAGCCTTGGGAACTTTGCTTCCGCTTCGGTTGGAGAATTCCAGCCCAGCCCCGAAAAAAAAGCCGAACATCATCTACATTTTTACTGATCAACAGCACCGCGATATGATGAGCGCGGCGGGCAATCCCTGGCTGAAAACCCCGGCGATGGATTACCTGGCCGCAAACGGCGTGCGATTTACCCGCGCTTATACCACCAATCCGGTATGTGCCCCGGCGCGGGTGAGCCTGATGACAGGGCGAATGCCGGGCTATTTCAAGGATAACAAGGGCGAGCGCGTTACCGAAAACGTGGGAGCTATGCGCATTGGAAAGCTCTCGCCGGAAGTAGAAAACACGACGCTGGCCGCCTGGCTAAAACGAGCGGGTTACCGGCTGCTTTTCGGCGGTAAGGAGCACCTGCCCCCATCGCTGACACCGAAGGCTTTGGGCTTCGAGGACATTACCGACGACGAGCGCGGTCAGTTGGCCGAACGGGCCGCCGAGTACATTACGTCCAAGCCCGAAGATCCTTACTTTATGGTCGTTTCGTTGATCAATCCGCACGATATCTGCTACATGGCAATCCGGGATTTTGCCAGTACGGAGCAGGAAAAGCGATTGATCAGTACCGGGACGGAAGAAATCGCAACCCTCGACCGCGCCATGCAAAGACCTGCGGGCGTATCGGAGGCGGAGTTTTTCAGGAGCTACTGTCCGCCGCTGCCGCCCAACTTTGAACCCCAACGGAACGAACCCCGGGCGATCAAGAACTACATCGCCTCGCGCAATTTCCAGCAAGCTGCCCGCAATCAGTACACCGATAAAGACTGGCGCACCCACCGCTGGGCCTACTGCCGTCTGACCGAAACGGTGGACAGCCAGATCCAGACCATCTTGAACGCGTTGCGCGAAAGCGGACAGGAGGAAAACACCCTCATCCTCTATTCCAGTGACCACGGCGACATGGACGCCGCGCACCGTTTGGAACACAAGTCGCTGCTCTATGAGGAGTCGGCAGGCGTACCGTTCCTGGCCATGTGGAAGGGCCACCTGCAAGCGGGAGTGGTGGACAGCACGCACCTGGTTTCCAGTGGCCTCGATCTGCTACCGACGGTCTGCGATTTTGCGGGCATCAAAGCCAAGGCTGATCTGCGTGGTCGAAGCCTGCGGCCGCTGCTCGAAGGCAAGAAAGTACCTTGGCGCCAAACCCTGGGTGTGGAAAGTGCCGTCGGGCGAATGGTAGTCGATGACCAGGGGCACAAGTACATTCGCTACGAATGGCCGGAAGGCGATGGCACCCAAGTGCAATTATTGGATTTGAACCGTGATCCATATGAAATGACGCATTTTACCGATGACCCCGGAATGAAAGCTATTCTGGTAAAGCTGAGTCGCGTGTTTGATGAAAAGTGGTTTCCTGATAGGTAGGGCGATTTTTGAGATCAGCCCATCTAACGGTTTTCAACGTATCAATTCCAACGTTTCTCCGGTGCTTTGGCGAACTGCACCGAGATTCATCTTTCGATCGCCGCGGTACCAGTGCTGCCACTTGTCAGTTTGGACGTTTAATTTTTTGCCTTCATCAACCAAATCCAAGGCCTTCAATGCCGACTCCAGGTACTTGGCAGCACTTTTCAACTGCGCCTTATCGACTGCTTCCTGGGCCAGGATCATATTTTCGAGCCAGGTTTCCAGACCGAGCATGATCTTGACGTGGGAGACGAAATTGTTTTGAAAAAATGTCTTTTCGTGATCTTGCAGAACGGGCAGGATTTCAGCGGACAAAGCGTCAGCTTTCGCAAAACCCACCTTCTGCCGCCGCACTGCCGCCAGTTGTGCTTCGCGCTCCGAGTAACCGACCCGCATGTCTCCCAGGGCTGTGCTACCCCATTTTCTTTCGGCGGATTCTTCCCGTTTGCGTTTTTGTTCGGCGGCGTAAGCAGTGGGGTCTTTGATTTGCTTCTTCATCCCGTTCAAGATTCCCAGGCCAGCGCTGCGCGTCTGTCCATCCATGAGGGCGAGCGTCCGGCCATCCTCGGTGAGCGCGAAGCTGTTAAAATAGGTTTCGTAGGCTTCCGCGACGCGCCCAGCGTGGAAGCGCCCGGCGTGGAAGCGCCCGGCGTGCTTGCCGTAATATTTGTTAAACCATTTTTTCTCAAATTTTTCAGTGTCGAAATCTGTATAATCCCAAAGCATATCGGAAGAAGCGGCGATGCCGTACTGGAACTCGCGGATGTTCGAGACGTTCATAATACAATAGGTCGTGTCACCTTTTTCGACGGCTTGCCCGATGACTTTGTGCGT
>NZ_JBGSXF010000337.1:0-3949 GCF_041751555.1 Persicitalea sp.
ACCGAAACTTTCCGATCGTCAATTAGGGCGTATTCGAGTAGTTCCTTCTCCTCTATTTTTTTGTAAGTGCCGGAGAAGTCGAAGCCGAAGCTGCCATCGCGCGCTTCCATGCGGAAGAGGAATTCGCCGCCTTCCTTTAAATCATTGTCCGCCTTGGGGGTGTACCAATCGTCGCTGGCGTTGTTCCATTTCACAATGTCTTCGGGTGTAGTCCAGCACTTCCATACTTTTTCTCCGGGTGCATCAATCGTAGTTTCGACGCTGATGTCTTTCTTTTCGTCTGCCATTGTTAGGTTAGTTCGTTGATGGGTAGTTAAGAGAGGTGGAATTGATAAATTTCCGTGCCGGGGCTTGGAAATTTATCAGAAAACTGCCTTGCAAAGTACCTCGCCTATAGCAGATTGTTAACCATCTTATAGTCGGGCTGATTTGTAGTTTTGAAACACTATTGTATCTTTAAATTCTTAACGGCAAACCCTATGAAACGCTCCAACTACCTCCTGAAAATTGACGATCCCTGCCCCGAAAGTTGGGCGGCCATGTCGCCTACTGATTCGGGCCGCTTCTGCGCCAGTTGCGCCAAGAATGTCATCGACTTCACCAATCTGTCGGATGATCAGGTACTGGCGATCATCAAAATATCGAGCGGGAACCTTTGCGGACGGATGGAAGAAAGCCAGATGAATCGGTTTCTGGTCAGTAAAGCCGAGCCATCAAACAAAGCCAGATTCTTTCGGCTCATTGCCAGTCTTTTTCTGATTTCTGCGGGTGAAAGTCAGGCGCAGGAACTGATTGTGCGGGAGCCGATGGCGATGGTCAAGCCGCCGACGCAACAAGAGAAATTTGAGAAAGAAGTAGAAGATGGCCCTGACTACAGACTGAAGATTTGGGTTAAGAGCCGGGTAGTTTCGTCCGAAACCGAAGAACCGGTTTCCAAAGCTTACATTCTTCCAAGACGCACGAATATTACGACTCTGACGGACGATGGAGGTTATTTTGAGTTACTCTTGCCTGATAGTCTGGCAGAAGAACAAATCAGAATTACCATTTTTCGCCACGATATTGGTCAGAATAACATAACGGCCGCAGTAGCTGAATTTCCTGAGGTAATTGAGTTGGCCCCCTTCATACCCACGAAAACTATTTCCGGCGGTGGATTGACCGTCGTGAAAAGAAAATGGTGGCAGCGGCGGCGGAAAGATTGTAAATAGAATCATTTAACCCCGCCTAAAATTCGTAAAACAATGCTCAAGCTTTCCTCTTCTTATCCACAGAGGCTGATGTTCCACCCTCTGTGGTTTAAAAGCTGCATTCCCCCTTGCCAAACCACCCCAAAGCGTTAAACTTGTATTTACACGTGGAGCCTTTTTCGAATGCAAGTTTGATTTTTACTATTTTTGAAAAAAACTTACATTCTCATGGAAACGCTGCTCATTCAACTGACCCATCAAAACGCTAAAAACCTGCTGCTGGATCTCGAATCGATGGAAATAATCAAGATCGTCAAGTCAAAGCCATCCGCCACACCCAATTCACAACGGTTGCGGGGCAAGCTATCGGATAAAACGGCTAAGGCATTACAAGCCCACGTGGCGCAAAGCCGGGAAGAGTGGGACAAATGAAATTTTTGGTAGATAGTAACGCGGCCATTGACTACCTGAATGCAAAGCTACCGCCAGCCGGGATGGATTTGATGGACAGCCTGGTGGATGATGTAAGCGTAATTACGGTCATTACCCAAATTGAAATTCTTGGATTCGATGCTCCCCCAGAAGACGAAGCTGTAACTCATGATTTTGTTAATTCTTCCTTTATTATTGCTCTCGACCCGAATATCATCAAGAAAACCATTGAAATACGGAAATTTCATAAAATAAAGACACCCGACGCCATTATTGCCGCCTCTGCCTTATGTTTTGACTTGACGCTTGTCACTAGAAATACGGCTGATTTTTTGAAAATTTATGGGCTAAAACTGCTCAACCCTCATAGTGTCGAATCGTAATCCGTCTTCCCTTGCCAAACCACCCCAAAGCGTTAAATTTGTATTTACGCGGAAAAAACGTTTCGCTCGTATCTTGTAAATCAAATTCTCTTTGGCAAAGCCTTCAAAACCTCGAGAAACGCCCCTCAATAAGCAATACAACCAAATCAAGGCCAAGTACCCCGGCGCGCTGCTGCTGTTCCGGGTCGGTGATTTTTACGAAACTTTTGGAGAAGACGCTATTCGGGCGTCCAAAATCCTGGGCATCGTCCTCACGCGTCGCAATAACGGCGGGGCGCACGAAGAGCTGGCGGGTTTTCCGCACCACTCGCTCGACACCCATTTGCCCAAACTAGTCAGGGCAGGCGAGCGCGTGGCGATTTGCGACCAGCTCGAAAACCCCGCCGAGGCCAAGGGCATCGTCAAGCGCGGCGTGACTGAATTGGTGACGCCGGGCGTGTCGTTTAACGACAACGTGCTGGACGGGCGGCGCAACAACTACCTGGCGGCGGTGCATTTCGGCAAGAACGATCAACTCGGCCTGTCGCTGCTGGACATTTCGACGGGCGAATTTTTGGCTTCCCAGGGTACTTCGGACTACGTGGACAAGATGCTGCAAAGCTTTGCGCCCGCCGAGGTACTTTTTTGCAAGAAAAACAAGAATGAATTCATTCAGTTGTTCGGCGACAAGTTTCACACTTTTACACTAGAAGACTGGTGTTTCGGCGATGATTTTGCCTTCGAGAAACTTACCACGCATTTCCGCACAACTACCCTGAAAGGCTACGGCGTGGAACTGCTGCCGCTGGGCGTGGTAGCGGCGGGCGTCATCATCCACTACCTGCTCGAAACCGAACACAAGGAAATTGGTCACGTAAGCCGCATTACGCGGCTGGAAGAGGAAAAGTACGTCTGGCTCGATCGCTTCACGATTCGGAATCTCGAACTGATTTTCCCGCAGCAGGAAGGCGGTGTGCCGTTGATCCAGATTTTGGACCATACCGTGACGCCAATGGGCGCACGGTTGCTGCGCAAGTGGGTAGTTTTGCCATTGAAAGAAAAAACGCCCATCGAGGAACGCCTCGATACGGTGGAACTAATGTTGCAACAGGAAGATCTGCACGAAGAACTACTCAATCACCTTAAACAAATCGGCGACCTCGAACGGCTTATTTCCAAAGTCGCCGTGCGGCGAATCAGTCCGCGCGAGTTGGGGCAGTTGAAGAAGTCTCTGCTACAAATCGCGCCGATCAAGGAAATGCTGGGGAGCCGGACAACTGCCCAACCTGTTACTGTTGAGGAAGGTGACGCCAAGCCTAAGAAATCATCAAGTGTCCTCCGCAAGTACGCCGATCAACTGAATCCATGCGAGTTTTTATTGGAAAAAATTGAAACCGAACTCCGCGACGACGCGCCCATTCTGAGTACCCAGGGCGGGATGATTAAGAGCGGGATCGATCCCGAACTCGACGAACTGCACGACATTGCTTTCTCGGGCAAAGACTACCTGCTCAAAGTCCAGAAACGGGAGAGCGAGCGCACGGGCATTACTTCGCTGAAAGTAGCTTTCAACAAGGTGTTTGGGTACTACCTGGAAGTGAGCAACGCCCACAAAAGCAAGGTGCCGCCCGAGTGGATCAGGAAGCAGACGCTCGTCAACGCTGAGCGCTATATTACGCCCGAACTGAAAGAATACGAAGAGAAAATTTTGAACGCCGAAGACCGGATTTTTGCCATTGAATCGAGGATCTTCAACGACCTTGTCACCGCGACGGTCGAGTACGTCGCGGCCATTCAGCAGAATGCCCGCATCGTGTCGGTGCTGGACGCGTTGGGATCGTTCGCCACCGTAGCGCGGAAGAACAACTACGTGAAGCCCGTTATCACCGAAAGCAAGGAACTTGATATAAGGGACGGCCGCCATGCGGTCATCGAGCAGCAACTACCCCTGGGCGAAAGCTACGT
>NZ_JBGSXF010000338.1:0-9020 GCF_041751555.1 Persicitalea sp.
GACGATGGAAATTCACCACGATAAGCACCACCAGGGTTATGTAACAAAACTGAATGCCGCTGTGGAAGGCACCGACATGGCGGGCAAAAGCGTGGAAGAACTGTTGGCCAAAGTGAGTACCCTTTCAACGGCGGTTCGCAACAACGGCGGTGGACACTGGAATCACTCTTTCTTCTGGAAAACACTCTCCGCCGATGGTGGGGGTGAACCGACGGGCGAACTGGCCAAGGCCATCGACGCTAAGTTCGGCTCGTTCAGAGATTTTAAGGAAAAATTTAAGGATGCGGCAGGCAGCCGCTTTGGATCGGGCTGGGCCTGGCTCATCAAAACCGACGGTGGAGATTTGGAGGTAGTTTCGACGCCCAACCAAGATAATCCCTTGATGGATGTGGCTGAAAAAAAAGGAACGCCGATTATTGGGCTTGATGTGTGGGAGCACGCCTACTACCTTAAGTACCAGAACAAACGTCCCGAATACATCGACGCTTTCTGGAACATAGTGGATTGGAAAGCTGCCGACACCAATTTTGGAGCTGCCAAATAACAAGGTAGTCTCCTAATGAAACCAAGAGGTCGGCAGCTTGCAAAAAAAACTCTCGGAGAATTTTGCAAGCTGCTGACCTTTTTATAATTTTGCCCTTCCAAAAACGGAGATTGTAGCTCAGTTGGTTAGAGTGCCTGATTGTGGTTCAGGAGGTCGCGGGTTCGAACCCCGTCTTTCTCCCAGTTTTTAAAGACCCCGCTCGTCGGGGTCTTTTTTTGTTTTACGTCTATCTTTGGCTGTTCGCTACCAAACCCTCCCAAGCCATGCTCCTCGCCGTCGATGCCGGAAATACCGATACTGTCTTTGGGCTTTTTGACAAGGAAGACAAACGGTACGTCTGGCGCACCCGCTCGCTGCCGCAGGAATCGACGGCTCACTACGAAGGCTGGCTGAGACTAAATTTCCTGGAAGCCAATGTTCCACTCGATCAGATTCATAAAGTAGTGCTGTGTAGCGTTGTGCCGGATCTAACGGACATTTTACGGACTATGCTCACCGCGCTTTTCGGGAAGGAACCAATCATCGTCGGCCCGGACACCTACCCTGGTTTGGAAATCGCCATCGACCATCCGCACGAGCTCGGGGCCGACCTCATCGCCAACGCCGTGGCAGCTCACGCCCGCTACCCACAAAATTGCGTTATCGTGGACTTCGGCACGGCCCTTACCTTTACTACCGTAGCCGCCTCCGGCCAAATTATGGGCGTAGCCATCCTGCCGGGCTTAAAAACCGCCGTGAAGGCTCTCTTCGCTAACACCGCCCAACTACCCGAAGTACCTTTGCAACTCCCTGATTCGGCCATTGGCAAGAACACCGTCCACGCCATTCAGGCCGGTATTTTGCTCGGCTATGAAGGTTTGGTCAAATCTATGCTCCGCCGCATTCGCGCCGAACTCAACGGCGACTGCATTGCCCTCGCCACGGGCGGACTGTCGTCGATCATCGACACGCTGGAGGGTGAGTTTGTGGAGATCGACCGTGGATTGACGCTGGATGGGCTGCGGCTGATTGGGGCTTTTTGAAGGGGGAAAGGTAGTTCATATCAGCAGATGAGTGATGCTGATTCTTGTCTCGTTTCATCTCAATCAGTAAGAATTTTGCATTTTGTGTAAAAATCGGTGGTAGATACGTTGTAAGTGTAGACTTTTGCAAACTATATTATGTTGCTGCAAATTTATGAAACTCCCCAAAGCTCCGCTCAAAGAGGTTATATTTGAGATATTTTGGGATGTACAGATCACGCCGGAAGGCTTAGCCATAGATTCCGATTTTGAATTTGCATTGGGTCTTTTTGCAAAAAAAATCAAGGCGAGTCATTCCAAAGATAAAAAACTGTATCCCAACGGTGCACCTCTCCAACTTACTGGCAAAGTGACTCATCAATTTTGGCGAGACGAGATGACATGGCCTATTGTACAGTTAGGTCCCGGCGTTATGACCGTTAATGATACGGACATTACCTATGACTGGGAAAATGGATATTTCGACCTTGTCCAAAATTGTTTGGATTATCTATTTGAGAGTTATGAGTATAAAATCAATATCAATCAGTTACAGTTAAAATACATTGATGCGGTAGATTTGGCCTCCGATACAGATTACGTAGGATTTTTGAAGGATCACTTAAGAATCGAATTGAGAAATGATTTCACCTTGCCGGGAAAGGCCGTTGGTGCTCACGTAAATCAAGGATTTCAGTTAGAGGATGGCTCACTGCTTACTTTATTTGCAGGGGACGCTGTTAATCAATCAACGAAGCAGACAGCAGCCGTTTGGACAACAACTGTTTTTAAGACAGGCAATTTCAGTCAGGATGAGATTGTTGAGTGGTTGAGTAGGGCGCATGATATTGCGTCAGCAACTTTTAAAGAAATGGTAAGCCCACAATTTTACAAGACATTCCTATGACAGCTCCTTTTGTGTTAGATAGCTACTCTCTTAATCCAGAGTTGAGTCAATTACGGGATTCAGGTACATCAATTATTTGGAATTTCGAGGCTGAGAAAGCTAAACGTATATTTGCAAATAGCACCGTAGTCAAGGATAGAGTTCGGCCGTTTAGCAGTAATTATTCAAAAATTGCTGACATCGCTAAGTTCAGAGAGTTAACTGACGATTGGGATGAAGAAGGAGCGATCGCTCCACCTGAGAATACGATCGCTTCTGCCGAGGCTCTCGCCAATAACTTAGATTTGACTGGACAGAAGATTTATCATTCTTCACCGGGACCGAACGGAGAAATCCTAATCAGTTTGCGGAATGGTCAGAAGAGTTTGGAACTACTAGTATTTCCAAGTAAAGACCCCAAGATCGTTTCTCTTTCGGACAGAGAAACTCCTACTCAGAAGGTTTTAAATCCTGAGAATTTGAAAGCTAGCCTTTCTTGGCTTTACGCGTAAAAAGTTGAAATGGAAGTAGGGAATCGGCGAGTAGCGTCAGAAGAAAGCCTGTACCGCAGAATATATAAAACGCCTTGGCACAAGTACGTAAATCCCGACAACACTCCTACGACTCTCAATTTCGTACCGAGAGCGAAGGATAATGGCACGCTATCTGCTGATGTGGCTAGTTTGACCACTAAGGAAGTTGCGGTCATGAATATTGATAAATATGCCCTAGCCGAAGTATCCGCTCGAGACGTAGAAGAGGTAGGTTTGTACGCCACCCATGACCCCTGCACCGTAGAGACGCACGGATTCGACAACCCTGCCCATGCTTTGATCCAAGGATTTGAAGAAGATGATTACATCAAGCCAGCTCTTCTGGCCCGAAAGGCTAAGGTAATTTATGGGTAGATTCCTGCTCTACCGCAGCCCCCGCAAATACGCCAGCGACTGCGGCACTTGCGTAAATGCCGCCGCGTTTTCGTCCTCGATGTAGTAGTAGGGTACTTTCGTCTCAATGGCAGCTTCCAGAATCCGGCGGAAATCCTGTTGACCCTTCCCGTGGATACAGTCGTTCTCGAGCGGGGCACCACCCGTATAAAGTCCGGTCAGCTGGCCGTAAGCCATGTCTTTTAAGTGTAACGAAAGAAAACGACCCGGGTAGCGGCGTAGTAGCCGGGCCGGATCCGCGCCGCCGTGCAGCGCCCAGTAGACATCCAACTGAAAATCAGCTACACCAGGCTTCATCCGCTCGGCCATGTAGTCGAATAGAGTACCCTCGGTACCTTTCAGCGGACGAAATTCGTAGCCGTGGGCGTGGTAGTAGAACCGGATACCCGCCGCTTTCAGCTTGGCTCCCGCCTGATTGAACACCGCGATTCCCTTGTCGGCATCTGTCTGGGTAAAGAGACGAAGGTGCGGAATCCAGGCACATCCAATCTGCTTCAAACCAAGTACTTTGGCTTCCCGGATGAGGCCATCCACATCGTCGCTAAACCGCTCAAAGGGAAAGAGAGCACCCGTCGCTTTCAGACCTGCTTTATCAAGTTCCTGTTTGAATTGCTCGGGTGTGAGGCCGTAGTAAGCGGGTACTTCCACTTCCGTGAAGCCCATCTTGCGCACGGCGGCCAAAGTACCCGGTACGTCGTCTTTGAGGCGGTCGCGGAAACTGTACAGTTCAAGGCCAATTTTCTTTTGAGCAATACTCAGATCAATCTTCTTGCCGACGCCGTTTTGCAGCCATACATCCAGACGCGGGGCTTTCCAGGTGTAGGGTTTACCCAAAATGTCCTGGTCACCATCGCCGTCCAGGTCGGCCACGCGGGCTTCGTGGAAATCCCAGCCTTTCTTGAAAAGCTCTTTAGTAAAATTTCCGGCGCCATCGCCGTACAGAATCCACGCTTCGGCGTCGGGGTTATCGGGTTCGGCCTGCTTGCCCCACTTGGCCATTTCGGCCACGAACACATCGAGGTGGCCGTCGTTGTTCAGGTCGGCCACTTCCAGGGTGTGACTGTGAATCAGTTCGCGCCCTATGAGGTCACGGGCTTTCCACTGGGTGGCGTCAGTGGGCATGTCCTTGTCTTCTTCACCCATGTACTCGTAGAACATCAGCCGCCCCGTACCATCGCCGGGCGAGATAAGTACCTGCCGCGTGGGGCCGGGCTTAAACTTGCCCACGGCCACGCGTCCTCCTTCCTCGCCGAGCCGCGTGCGCTGGAACTCTTTGGTTTCGGGCAGGTACTTGAACCAGTAGTTTCCCGCCAGCAGATCGATCCAGCCGTCGCCATCCACGTCGGCAGTGGCGACGCCCTCGGCGTACCAGGATTTCTTCTCCCCGGCCTCTCCTGAAAAAATTGTTTCGAGCGGCCATGGCTCTGCCTTGGGGTCGGTAGGGATGTCAGCCAGGAAAAGAGCCTTGGCCTGTTGGTTCCAGAAGACAAGCTGCGGATTGCCCGTGCGTTTGAAGTCGCCAAAAGCCTGATCGTGGTGTTGGTGCTTGCCACTATCCTTGATTACGTGCCGCTCCCAGGGCTGTCCGGTCATTTTACCGGGGTTTTCCCACCACCACACCATCGGACTCTGCGAGTCACCGCCAAAAACGAGATCCTCGTCGCCATCGCCGTCGATGTCGTAATGCGCACCGCCTGCCTCCACGGTTAGAAATTCGGGATCCAGAACCCATTTGTCCCAGCCCTTGGCCGTGCGGACGTAGCCTACGAGGGCCGGGGCAACCTGACGGAAGCCGATGACAAAGTCATTGACCCCGTCGCCGTTCAAATCCATAATCATGGAGGCGGTTTGCTGTTGGCTTTTGCCGGGAAGTGCGATGGCTCCGCCTTCGGTGCTGAGGTGCTGCCAGGCTGGCGACTGAGCAAAGGCAGGCGTAGCAGATACCAACAGCGCAATGGATATTATTTTTGGAAGATGCATAGAGGTACTGATTTTCTAAAAATGAAGGTCCGATTTAAGACCGTATCCGTAAAAATCTGGATGTATTGAAGTAAGAGCGACCCGGTTTTTTTTTACTGATAAATATTATTTTACTACCATTTTTGGTAAAATAGGGTTGTATTGGTATTGATTCGTCCAAAACCTGACCTTGCTTCATCTCGCCACCGAAAACGCGACTATCACTTACGGGACAAA
The DNA here is from genome assembly GCF_041751555.1 of Persicitalea sp. Taxonomy (NCBI): domain Bacteria; kingdom Pseudomonadati; phylum Bacteroidota; class Cytophagia; order Cytophagales; family Spirosomataceae; genus Persicitalea; species Persicitalea sp. The sequence goes on from NZ_JBGSXF010000338.1 coordinate 5,575, forward strand.
TGCCGACCCGAAGGCCCTCGTTTTGCCGGAAGCAGCGTTCCTGTCTCTGAAAAATTACGCCCTGCGCGACGACGCCGAACCCGTGCTGCGCTATTCCGTGCAGCGGGGGCGGGCAAGTCTGCGGGTAGGGGCCTACGTAGGTTTGTTGCAGGCCTCCGGCTCAATGGGCATCGAGATTTTGCCCAAAATCACGGACGATTTTTCGCCGGAATCCGTCACCGCCGCCCGGCTGGTGTTGCTACGGATGCTGCTGGCAGTTCCCGAGCTGCGGCTCATTCCGGTACCCGAAGTCCGCCTGAGCAAACTGGCCAGTTTTCCGCTGCCCGATGCACTGGCGGCGCTTTTCCTGCAACGAGTCGCCAAACTTCTGCACCGGGGACTCCCGACTGACTACCGACCTGTGGAAACGGAACGTCCTTTTGTCAAGGGGAAATTACGCCTGCAAAGCAGCCCTTTGGCCTTAACGATGCATCCTGAGCGACTACCCGTTGCTTTCGCCGAACGCAGCCGCGACCATGCGCCCAATCGCCTGCTCAAAGCTTGTCTGCATCGGCTCCGCGCCGGGGCCTTCGCCCGATTGGTACGGCAGTACTTATTTTCTTTAGAAGAAATCCCCGCCCCGCGCGACTGGCGGGATGACCTGCGCCTGGCCCGTCAGCAGAACCGGACCTTCCGCGACTACGTCTGGCTGTGGCCCTGGGCCGACTGGCTGCTGGGCGGCGCTGCCCCGGCGGTCGGCGCGGATCGTGACCTGCTGCCCGGCCTGCTTTTTCCAACCCAATTTTTGTTTGAAAACTACGTAGCAAGAAGTTTGAGAAAGTACCTGCCCGCCGAGTATGCCGTCAGCACTCAGGAATCGCCGCACCACCTGCTCTACGATGCGGCAGGCCATGCCGCTCATCGACTACGGCCCGACCTGGTAGTGCGTCGAGGCGAGGACATCTGGGTGCTGGATACAAAATGGAAATTGGTGCAAGGCAACGGCTCGCAAGTGTCCAATCTGGCTCAGAGCGACCTGTACCAACTTTACGCCTACGGCCAGCGATACGCCCAGGATTCAGGAAGCGTCAAACTGGCTTTGATTTATCCTAAAACTGAAGACTTCACCAATGCTCCGCAGCCCTTCTCCTACGAACCGCATCTCCCGCTCCACCTCCTCCCTGCCGATCTATCTCTAAGCCCTGCCAAGATGGTCGAGCAGTTATGGGAAGGTTTGGAAAGCCAATCTTTCTCACCTCATTAACTGTCAACTATTCATTGACACCCGACACGACATACATCATCGCTCCGCCCGCCGAGTGGTACTTGTTGGCGTCGATGTAACGTTCGGTACGTTCGCCCAGGTGGGCGTATTGGCGGACGTAGGTTTCATAGAATTCAAGCGAATCCGGCCCCAGGGCTTTGAAGTAATCGTAATCGCTGAATCCGTCGGATGTCCAGCGGTCGCCGTGTCGCCATTGGCGCATAGTGGCGCGTTGTTCGGGCGTGTCGTAGGGTGGGTACATGGCGATGGCCTTGTCGGAAAGCCGCACGTCAATGTTTTCGAAACCTGCCTGGGCCAGCATTCCCGGAACCAGATCACCGAGGGAGTTGTCACCCTGACCTAGTTTTTTCTTGCCCCGCTCAAAGAGCAGTGCGTATTTGACGTGATCCAGCACTTGCTCGATGGGATCGTCGCTGGAAATTGAATTGCGCGTCAGGCTCTGCACCAGGTTGTTGGGTTCCACGCACAAAATGGTGCCGCCGGGTCGCAGAACTCGCTTCATTTCTGCAATCACCGCCATCGGGTCGGAGACGTGGATCAGCAGCGTCTGGCAGGTGACGAGGTCAAAAGTAGCATCTTCGTAGGGCAGGTTGTCGGCTTCGGCTTTTTTCAATTCAAAAGCCACCTCTTTCTCCGCAAAATAGGCACGTAACTGCGGGCTGCCCTTTGCCCATTTTCGGTCGTTATCCACGCCCGCGACCCGTGTAGGTTCGTCCTCTGGGGCACCCAAATAGTTTACCAGCAGTTTGCTCCAGTGACACTGGCCGCAGCCTACATCCAGCAGACTGTGACATTGGCTCAGTTGCAGCCGTCGGGCCAGTAGTTTCAAGAAACTTTCGTTCCACCAAAAGTCGCGGTAATCGCCGAAAAAATCCTCGGAATGGCCTTTTTTAGCGGAAGAACGAGGTCGTTTCATAGGTCTTTGTAAAATAATGTGAAGAAATGTCGAGACATTTCTCATTCAGTTTGCCAATTGAAGTCCCGAGACTAAACGGGTTCATTGACTCTGGTCAAAGGTAGGAGTAAAGTATCCCATCGGAAAATCTGCTCACCTAGGAATTCCCCGCCGGAATTCCCAAATTTGCCGATTCAAATCCAGCTGTTCACTGCATGAAATTGAGCGTCGTCATCCCGGCCTACAACGAAGAGGAGTCCATCGCGCCCACGCTACGGGCGCTGCACGCTACCTTGAGTAAATACAATGTGCCCCACGAAATTTGTGTGACCAACGACAATTCCAAAGACGGAACGCTGCGGGTGCTGGACGAACTGTCAGTAGAGATACCGGAACTGGTGTATTTTACCAATCTGGGGCCCAACGGCTTCGGCTACGCGGTACGTTACGGGCTGGAACGCTTTACGGGAGATTGCGTGGCGATTTTTATGGCTGATATGTCCGACGATCCCGAGGATTTAGTGAAATATTATTTCAAAATGATGGAAGGAAACTACGACTGCGTGTTTGGCTCGCGCTGGTCGAAGGGCGGTAAGGTGGTGGATTATCCGAAAGTCAAAAAATTCATCAACCGCATCGCCAACCTCATTATACGCGTGCTAATGGGCATAAGCTATAACGACACGACTAATGCATTCAAGCTCTACCGCCGCGAAACTATCGAGGGCATCCGGCCTTTTCTCTCGCCGCACTTCAACCTTACCATCGAGCTACCGCTGAAAGCTATTGTGCGCGGCTACAACTACGCGATTGTCCCCAATAGCTGGACGAACCGCAAATACGGCGAATCAAAGCTGAAAATCAAAGAAATGGGGAGTCGCTACTTCTTCATCCTGATGTACTGTCTGATTGAGAAGTACTTCTCACAGGGCGATTTTATGAAAAAAGCCCAGCGACCTGAAAAGCCTGTAAGTCGGTAAAATTTCGGTCAACGGAAAGTTAGATTTCTGTCATTCTGAGCGGAGCCGAAGAATGCCCCTAAAAAATTAAAAGAATCCCGCCAACCAGTCTTTCAAAAAGTACAGTCGGTACATCGCAAAGCTTACGACGGTTCCAACCGACAGTCCGCTAATCGCCATCCACAAAAAGATTTCCCGCCTTGGCACGCGGAAGGCCACCGCGATGATTGTGCCGCCAATGGGCGTAAAGAGCAGCGGGGTAAGAACGGCGATGCCGATGATACCGAACCGCTTCCAAATACGTACGGCCATGCGGCTGGATTTAGTG
>NZ_JBGSXF010000339.1:0-9241 GCF_041751555.1 Persicitalea sp.
CCCGCCCAGATAAAAAAGTAATACTTGGCAAAAATGAGCAGCTTTCCCATAAATAGACTTAGCCTTGAGAGTCACCCCGCCAGCCCTAGCCGGGCCCGACTACAAAGCGGATGGCACCCCACCGGGACGAGCCATCAAGAAAAACGAAAAATAAGCAAAAATCCCATTGTGCAGGCCACAGGTCACGGAGTATTTTTAGAAAAAGGATATATTCGTAAAAAAATGCCGAGGTTATGACAACTGAACAGAAAAAAATAGCTGTCATCAGTAAAATCGCCGACCTGCGGGATGAGCGGCTACTGGATGCGGTAAATCAACTGCTTGAAGAGACTTTGCCCGCTCCTTTACCCGAGCCAGGTTGGGCAAAAGGAATCATCACCTACTTCTCCGACGACTTCGACGATTTTATTCCTCCGGGATTTGATGGCAACGACGAGGATGACCTATCTCGATGAACTATCTCATTGATACGCACATACTGATTTGGTACGGGGAGGGCAATCCACGATTGCACCCTTCCATCCTTGCTGAAATGAGGCAGCCTTCGAGCAGGGTTTACATCAGCCATGCGACTTTTTGGGAAATGACCATCAAGCTAACCCTCGGAAAACTTGAATTTTCAACCCCCATTTCCGGCTTCTAGAACTTGATTTCTGCCTATGATTTTCAGGTTCTGGGATTCACTTTCGAGCATTACACCCCCGCCGTCGCTCGGCTCCGCCGAGTGACCACTGTCCCGTTGTCCTCTGGGCGACACAAAGCTATACCTTCAAAAACCACTTATTGCGGTATAACACATACATCAATGCCCACTGCACCATGATGTATGCCAAAGTAGCCCCCACCGCTTTCGCGGGACCGGATAGGTGCTCCAACAGTCCACCGAAGAGCGCGTTGGCCGTATACTCGAAGTCGATGAATTCGTGGCCCATGTAGATGACGATAGAATTCATGCCAATGACGATGAAGAAGAAAGTCAAGCGGCGGAAGTCAAGTACGTCGATGATCCAGTAAAAAAGGGACAGTAGCAGAAAGCTCAGCCCGCCCACCAGCAGCACGAATGAACTGGTCCAGAGATTTTTATTGATAGGGAAAACCAGGTTCCAGAGCAGCGCAAGAACAATGCTTCCTACTCCGATTCCCGCCAGGGCAAGTACTTTACGGTTAGCCGACAATTCATTTGTTTTAATGCGTAGAATTTGCCCGGCCATAACACCCAGCAACCCCGTAGCGATGGCCGGAATGGTGGATATCAGCCCCTCGGGGTCGTGGATTTTCTTGTACAGCCTTCCCGGCAAAAGTTGGGTATCGAAATAACTGGCCGGATTGCACTCCATCGTGAACAGACCTGCGCCGCAGCCCGGTACGGGATAAAACGCCATGAACAGCCAGTAGCCGATCAGAATCACCGCCAGCCAAACGTACAGTAGCTTTTTGGGGCTATACAAATAGATCAGTTGCGCAAACATCCCCGCCAGACCGATGCGCCCCAGCACGCTGGCGAAGCGGGTCGTTTCGTAATCGGTGCGGAATAGGCCATTGTTATAAACTACCCCCAAAAGTACCAGAATCAGCCCGCGCTGAATGGCCTTGCGGGCCAGTCGCGAGCGTGAAAAGCCCTTAGCCAACCGACTGTCGAAGGAGAAAGGCGTGGAGACGCCCGCCATGAAGATGAAGAGTGGAAAAATAAGGTCATAGGCACGGAAGCCGTGCCAGGCCGGGTGCGTGAGTTGCTCCTCCATGCCGCGCAGCCAGCCCCAACCCGTGGCGGCAGCCAAGGCAGCGACCAGTTGCTCGCCACCCGTGATCCAGAACATATCGAAACCCCGCAGCGTGTCTAGCGACTGCAACCGCTGTGGTACGCCCGCCGATCCAGATAGGGGTAGTTCAGCATCCTGAATACCAGCTTGTTTGGTAGTAGAAATTGTGGCCAATTTTATTTCTATAAATGAGGGTCTGAATTCGGGGTTGAACTTAGGAATAAATCATCATTATTATTTCCTTGCAGAAAAATAAATAGCCGGAAACAGTAGGAAAAATCCCCAAAATCCTTTCATTTGTACTTTTGAGGGATTTTATAAGGTATATGGCCAAACCATTGACATTGCACAAAGGCTACGACATCAAGCTCGTTGGCGAAGCCGAATACACCATTGACGACCTACCCGTTTCGGAGGTCGTGGCCATTAAGCCGCCCGACTTTCCGGGTCTGGTTCCCAAAATGATGGTAGAGCCGGGTGACGAAATCCTGGCGGGTCAGCCGCTGTTCTTCGACAAGAACGACGAGCGGATCAAGTTCTTTTCCTCGGTCAGCGGCGAGGTGGCGGAGATCGTCCGGGGCGCGAAACGGCGCATTATGGAGGTCAGGATTATCCCTGACCGTAAGGCAAGAAAGTACGTACAGCACGATCCGGCTAATCCTGCCGATCTATCCCGCGAAAATATCATTGAGCGGTTGCTCGAAGGCGGCGGGTGGAATTACATTCGGCAGCGCCCTTTCTCGCTGATAGCCAATCCCGAAGATACGCCCAAATCCATTTTTGTCTCCTGTTTTGACACCGCTCCTCTTGCGCCTGATTTAGGATATATCGTAGGTTTTGATAAAGAAAATTTTGAAACTGGGCTGTCCGCATTGAGCCAACTAGCCAAAGGCAACCTCCACCTTGGGGTGCAGGATCAGTCGAGTAAAGAGGTTTCGGATAATGCCCTTTCCCCAAGTAAGATTACTAATGTTCCCGGCGAAAATATTCACCCGATCAAAGGGCCGCATCCGGCGGGCAACGTCGGCATTCAAATTCACCATCTCGACCCGATCAAGAAAGGCGAAATCGTCTGGTATGTGCATCCGCAGGATGTGATTGTCATTGGACGCTTATTTCGTGAAGGCCGCTACCGCACCGACCGCGTCATAGCCCTAACAGGAAGCAGCGCGAAAACTCCGCAGTATTTCCGCGCCGTCACCGGGCAAACGATGTCTTCTATTTTAGATGGCAAAGTTGAAGGCGACGCGGCCCGCATTATTCAGGGCAACGTGCTGACGGGGATCAATTCATCGTCTGAGGATTTTCTCTCACATTACACCAACCACATTACGGTCATTCCCGAGGGCGGTGAGCCGGAATTCCTGGGCTGGTTGACGCCGGGCATCAAGAAACTAAGCCTCTCCAAAACTTTTTTCTCATGGGCTTTCCCTAAACGTAACTATGCTCTCGACACGAGCATGCGTGGTGAGGAAAGGGCGTTCGTGATGACAGGGCAATATGATAAAGTGTTGCCGATGAACATTATGCCTGTGGTTTTGTTGAAATCAATCCTGGCCCGCGACATTGAACGAATGGAGCAATTAGGCATTTACGAAGTGTCAGAAGAAGACTTTGCTTTGTGCGAGTTTGTCTGTACTTCCAAAATAGAAGTACAACGCATCATTGCGGAAGGATTGGAATACGTTAGGTTGGAAGGATAGTTTTCGGGTCAACGGTCAACGGTCAACGGTCAACGGTCAACGGAAAGTAAAGCCCCACCTCGATGCTATTTATAATTATTGAAAAAACTTTGTCGCTTTGTCGCTCTGTCGCTTTGCCACTTATAAACAAATAAACACCAACATTGAAGCCAATACGAAACCTGGTCGAATCCCTTGAACCACACTTCAAGGAGGGCGGCAAATACGAGAAGTACCATCCGGCGTTCGACGCATTAGCTACGTTCCTTTTCGTGCCGGGCCACACCACCGAGAGCGGCGTCCATATTCGCGACGCGATGGATCTTAAGCGCACCATGTTCACCGTGGTGATTGCCATGGTTCCCACCCTCCTTTTCGGAATGTGGAACGTGGGCTACCAGCACTACCTGGCTTATGGCATGGACATGAGCCTGATGGAGAATTTCATGTTCGGCTTCTGGCGCGTTATGCCCATCGTAGTGGTTTCTTATGCCGTTGGACTAGGCACAGAATTCGTTTTTGCCATCTCGAAAGGGCACGTCGTCAGCGAAGGGTACCTGGTTACGGGCATGCTGATTCCGCTGATTATGCCCGTCACGATTCCGCTGTGGATGGTGGCTTTTGCTTCGATCTTCTGCGTCATTATTGGTAAAGAAATCTTCGGCGGCACGGGCATGAATTTCATGAATCCCGCCCTACTGGCCCGTGCGTTTCTCTTCTTTGCTTTCCCTGCCTACATGACGGGTGACATCTGGACGGACCTCACGCCCGAGCCAGGCCACGCGCTGGTCGATTCGTACACGGGTGCGACCAATCTTGTGACATTTGATAATGACTACACGCAGTTGCCTTCTACGTCCGATATGTTCTGGGGTTTTGAGCAAGGCTCGATTGGCGAAACCAGCGTTTTTGCCATTCTGATCGGCGTATTTATCCTGGTTGCGTCCGGCGTAGGTAGCTGGAAAATCATTCTATCCTGCGTGATTGGTACTTTAGCGATGGGGCTGTTCCTTAACTTCGTCGCACCTGTGAATGTCCCAACGAGTTCCCTTCACACACCCGCCTACTACCACCTATTGATGGGAAGCTTCGCGTTCGGTGCAGTCTACATGGCTACCGATCCCGTAAGTGCTGCCCATACCGAAGGCGGAAAATGGATCTATGGTATACTGATTGGGATGTTTACCGTTATATTACGGGTATTCAACCCGGCTTATCCCGAAGGCGTCATGCTAGCCATCCTGCTGATGAACGTATTTGCGCCTTTGATCGATCACCTCGTGGTAGAACGCCACATCAAAACCCGAATGAGACGTGCATAGCAACCAATACACCTTGATTTACGCCGCGGTACTTTCTATAGTCACGGCGATTGTTCTGGCCGTAGCGGCTGAAGGACTCAAACCTCTACAAGACGAGAATATCGCGCTCGACACGCGTTCGAATATCCTGAAAGCCGTGCGGCTTGACTACACAGACCGCACTAAAATCAACGAAATTTACGAGACTAAAATCCAGGAGATGGTGGTGAATACGGCAGGCGAAATCGAGGAGGAAAAACCCGTCCAGGTCGATCTAAAAAACCAGATCAATATCGATCCCGCCGAGCGTAAGCTACCGCTATACATCTACACGGACGACGACGATAAGAAATACTATATCATCCCACTGCGAGGCACCGGACTATGGGGGCCGATCTGGGGCTACGTTTCGTTGGAAGGCGACTACAACACCGTGTACGGGGCCATCTTTGACCACAAAGGAGAAACGCCTGGCTTAGGGGCCGAAATCGCCGAATATCCCTTCCAAAAACAATTTCAGGGCAAGAAGATCATGGAAGGGGACAAGTTTGTGTCCGTGAATGTCTGGAAAACGACTTATAAAAGTCCGCTTGGGCAAGAACACCGCGTGGATGGCATCTCGGGCGGCACCATCACTTCCGACGGAACCGACGACATGATCGAAAACTGCCTCGCGCCCTATGTGACATACTTTGACAAAACAAAAGGCAAAAGCCAAGTAGCGTTGAAGTGAGTTGACAGTACTAAAATATGCTTCGCATAAATAGTTTTAATTTTTGAAGGAAAAAACGCCGAACTAAGAACCGAGAACTTAATCATATGGCATCCCAAGCGCACGCCGAAGCACCACCCATCGTCAAACAGAAGAAAGATGGGCTTTTTTCTAAAAAGAACATTCAGATCCTGCGCGACCCGCTGGATGACAACAACCCCGTGACCGTGCAGGTACTGGGCATCTGCTCGGCCCTGGCCGTGACAGTGCAGGTCAAGCCCGCGCTCATTATGTCGTTGGGTGTGATCTTCGTGACTTCCTTTTCCAATCTGATCATCTCGCTGCTGCGCAAGTCGATCCCGACGCGCATCCGGATTATTGTGCAACTGATCGTTGTGGCGATGCTGGTCACGATCGTCGATCAGACGTTGAAAGCTTTCCTGTTCGATGTCAGTAAAAAGCTCGCGGTTTTTGTAGGACTCATTATTACCAACTGTATTATCATGGGCCGGCTCGAGGCCTTTGCTTTGGGACAAAAACCCTGGCCTTCATTCCTGGATGGTATCGGTAATGGCCTGGGCTACGGACTAATACTGATTATGGTAGCCGTGTTCCGCGAGTTTTTCGGCTCGGGATCTCTGATGGGCTACCAAATCGTACCGCAATGGGCTTACGACCACGGCTACGTCAACAATGGCCTGATGGTACTTCCGCCAGCCGCCCTGTTCATCATTGGCCTATACATCTGGTGGCAACGCAGCCGGAATGAGAAGCTGGTGAATGTGTCTTAGTAAAGGCACAAAGGGGCAAAAGCACAAAGGCACAAAGTGTTCTTGCCACTTTAATAAGAAGCAGCTTAGTTGCTTACAAACTGTTTCCACTTTGTGCCTTTGCTACTCTGTCACTTTGCCCCTTAAAAAATGGAATCCCTAGTAAATCTTTTTGTCAAAGCCGTTTTTGTGGAAAATGTCGTGTTCGCGTACTTCCTCGGTATGTGCTCGTTTTTGGCAGTTTCTAAAAAAATCAAAACTGCCTTTGGCCTTGGGCTGGCGGTAATTTTTGTAATGCTGCTCACGACACCACTCAACTACCTCATCCTGACATACATGCTTAAAGAAGGCGCATTGACTTGGATTCACCCCTCGCTGGCGTCGGTGGATTTGACATTCTTGGCCTTCATTCTTTTCATTTCGACAATTGCCGGGGCTGTGCAATTGGTAGAGATGGTGATCGAAAAATTCCTGCCCGCGCTGTATTCCTCGCTGGGTATTTTCCTGCCGCTAATCACCGTCAACTGCGCCATTCTCGGTACGTCCTTATTCATGCAGGAGCGTGAGTACGGTTTTGCCGAAACCGCTGTCTTTTCATTGGGCGCGGGCTTCGGCTTTTTCCTGGCTATTGTGCTGTTGGCGGGAATCCGCGAGCGGCTACGCTACTCCAATGTACCTGCCCCCTTGCAAGGCTTGGGTATGGCCATGTTTATTACCGCCCTCATGGGACTCGCTTTTTTGAGTTTTTCAGGAATAAAGTTGTAAACCAATCCTACCCTCATGTTTTGTTAAAACTAAATCTAGCTCACTGAATGTGGATTACGAGCTCAACACATCTCATAATTCATAATTCATAATTCATCACTCAAATCATGGTTCCAGTTCTTGTCGCTAGTGTAGCTGTCTTCATCCTGATCGTAATCTTGCTAGCTGCCCTTATCCTTGTAGCCAAAGCAAAGCTGTTGCCACAGGGTGACGTAAAAATCACCGTCAACGGCGAGGAAGATGAGGCGCTGGTTGTTAAGCCGGGCGGCACGCTGCTATCGGTCTTGGCCGAAAACAAGCTCTTCCTGGCGTCGGCCTGCGGCGGTGGGGGTACTTGCGCCATGTGTACCTGCATGGTGTACGAAGGCGGCGGCGAAGTACTTCCCACTGAGACCAACCACCTCAACCGCCGACAGGTGCGCGAGAATATGCGCTTAGCTTGTCAAGTTAAGGTAAAGGAGGATATGAAAATCCGTATCCCCGAGGAGGTATTTGGGATTAAGAAACTGGAATGTACGGTAGTTTCAAATTACAATGTCGCCACATTCATTAAGGAATTTGAGGTAAGGTTGCCCGAGGGCGAATCGCTGGATTTTGAGGCCGGAGGCTACATTCAAATCGATATTCCCGAAACGGTAGTCAAGTACGAGGACTTCGACATCACGGCTCACCCCGATCACCACGACCGCCCCGACAAATTTCAGGAAGACTGGGACAAGTTCAACCTTTGGCCATTAACCATGGTCAACGAGGAGGAGGTTTTCCGGGCCTACTCGATGGCCAATCACCCCGCCGAGGGTGACATCGTGAAACTAACCGTCCGTATTGCCACACCCGCTTTTGACCGCGACAAAAATGGCTGGGCCGATGTCAATCCCGGCATTGCTTCTTCATACATTTTTAGCCTGAAACCCGGCGATAAAGTCACGATTTCGGGGCCATACGGTGAATTTTTTATCAAGGACACTGAGCGCGAGATGCTTTACATCGGCGGTGGCGCGGGCATGGCACCCATGCGTTCGCATTTGTTTCACCTCTTTTACACCGAAAAAACCAAGCGTAAAGTAACGTTCTTCTACGGCGGACGAACGAAGAAGGAGCTATTTTACATCGACGAATTCCGGCAGATTGAAAAAGATTTCCCCAATTTCACGTTTGTCATTGCGCTCGATAACCCAATGCCGGAAGATAAATGGACGCTGAAAGAGGATATTGAAGACCCCAAGGGCGACGGCTTCAAAGGTTTCGTTCACAACGTGGTCATTGATGAATTCCTAAAAAAACACCCCGCGCCCGAAGACCTGGAAGTTTATTTCTGCGGTCCGCCGATGATGAACCAGTCGGTCATCAAAATGGCCGACGACTGGGGCATTCCCTCGGAGCAGGTCGCCTTCGATGACTTCGGGGGATGATGCGGCGCTTGTCGTTCGTTGGCTTAGTGCTGCTACTGGCTAACTGCCAGCCGCCGCGCCCGACCTACACCCAACTGGAAGGCAATGCGCAGGGAACTACCTTCCGTATCGTTTACGTCGATTCCCTTTCCCGTGACTTTTCGGTTTCAGTCGATAGCATTTTCCGCGTCATGGACCGCAGCATGTCGCTGTGGGATAGTTCTTCCGTCATTTCGCTCCTTAATGCTAACCGCCCCGGCATCCGCGCCGATGCGCACTTCACTAACGTATTTCGCAAAGCCTGGGAGGTTTCCGACCAAACCGACGGCTACTTTGACTGCACCGTTGGCCCGCTCGTAAAGGCTTGGGGATTTAGCTATAAGAAAGGACTGCCCTCACCCAGTTCGGTGCAAGTGGATAGTTTGCTTGGAATCGTTGGCTATCAAAAAGTACAATTAGAGGAAGGTAAGGTAATCCAACGAAACCAGCACACCGAAATCGACTTCAACGCCATCGCCCAAGGCTATACGGTGGACCTTCTGGCCGAATTCCTGCAAAATAAAGGTATCAAAAACTACCTTGTGGAAGTAGGCGGCGAAGTTCGCGCCCTGGGCCGAAACGAACGCGGCGAAATCTGGCGCATTGGCATCGACAAACCCTTAGACAACGTAAAGGCGGGACGTCCGCTACAAGCCGTGGTTTCGCTCAACGGCCAATCGCTCGCCACTTCGGGTAGCTACCGCAAGTTCGTCGAGCGCGACGGGCAGCGCTTCAGCCACGCCATCGACCCGCATACGGGTTTTCCCATCATGCACAATCTGCTCAGTATCTCCGTCCTGGCCAATGACTGCATGACCGCC
>NZ_JBGSXF010000340.1:0-4506 GCF_041751555.1 Persicitalea sp.
AGCCACGTGGTCAACTACGACCTGCCGCGTGACCCTGAGGACTACGTTCACCGCATTGGCCGCACGGCCCGCGCCGAGTCGGAAGGTACGGCGATCACCTTTGTAGGTGGAGCTGACAGACGCGGTGTACAGGGCATCGAGCGGTTACTCGAAAAGAGCGTCAACATTATCAGCATGACTGACGAACTGGGTCTGGGGGCCGCTCCAGTATTCGGAGATCGCAGCAGTTCCAACGATCGCTCAGGCGGCCGGGGACGGGGTGGTTCCAACCAACGACAGCGCGGTGGCGGTGACTCACGGCGTAGTAATGACTCACGAGGTCGCGGTGGGTCTTCTGCTTCGGCCGCGCCGGATGCTTCATCTCCCAGCGCTGTTACCAACGGCGCGCCTTCTGCCGATTCGGCTTCGTCGGGCGGCGAAAGAAAGCGTCGCCGCAAGCCCCGCAACAAAAGGAAATCGCCGCGTGCCGACCAAAACTCCGCCACCGAATAAACCGCCGTTCTTCTCACTGAAGAACTTGCTACCACTAATTCTGCTGGCGGGATTAAGTACATTGGCGGTGGTATTCCACCTGATCCGCATCCGTTTTAGCGAGGCGGTCGATTTTTCGCTCGACTGGAATCTTTTCTTGAGCTGGATTCCGCTGCTCGTGGCTTTCGTGGCCCGCGCGGTTTCGAAGCAGTTCGGGCAACTTACGCTCGTGATCGCTCTGCTGAGCGTTCTGTGGCTGATTTTCTTCCCTAATGCCCCCTACATGATCACTGATTTAGTGCACTTGTCGGTGGACTATAACCGCGACCTCACCTGGCACGATGCCATTATGCTTTTTTACTACGCACAGATTAGCCTTATCAATGGCTTGGTGTCGCTCTACTGGATGCACGGGGCTTGGAACCGGACTTATTCCAAGAAAGTTGGTCTGATTTTATTGCTCATCAGCTTCCCGCTAGGTGGCTTCGGCGTGTTCCTGGGCCGGATCGTGCGGCTGAATAGCTGGGATGTTTTGCACGATACCAAATCCTTTTTCAATAATATTTTAGCCAGTGTGTACGATCGCACGGCACTGCTTTTGAGCGTGGAGTTTGGGTTGTTGTTGGGAACGCTTTACTTTGTCCTTTGGGTGCTGCTGCGCTATCGCAGCCGTTGGCTGGAACGCTCGGCCCGGTAGCGATTATCTGACATCGGTTTGCTTCTTCAATGAAAAAAATAATTTTGGCACTTCTTTGTCTGAGCGCCTCTCCCCTGCTCGCGCAGCCGGAAATCATCCATCAGAATCTATATTGGCTACGTTACTATAACATCCTGAATTTCAATCAAAAATGGAGTCTACACAGCGAGGCTGACACCCGCCATTTCTTCTCCAATAGTGTTCAGCACGTCCTCATTTTTCACAGCCGTGCGGTCTACAAAGCCAACGACAAGTGGTCCTTTGGCGGAGCACTGACGTATTCGCTGCAACGTCCGCAGATGCCCGATATCACGCCCCGTCCCACTACACCCGAGTATCGGATATGGCAGGAAGCCGCCTACACTTTACCGCTTTCGACGAGGCTGGCTTTAAGCGGGCGGATTCGCACCGAGCAACGTTTTTTGTCCAACCATCCCGGACATTTCGATAACGATAACAGGTTTGTCTTTCGGCACCGCTACCGGGCGCAGTTAGCTTACACTTTGAAAGAAAAAAGCCTGGCTTTCCGGTTGTCAGATGAAGCTTTCCTCACAACGTTTCACCAGAATCTTTTTGAACAAAACCGTTTTTACTTATCGGTAGAAAAACGTTTTTCTCGCGCTGTTTCTCTGGAATTGGGCTACATGAACGTCCACCAACTGGGCCGATACGCCCAGCGACTTTATCGCCGCGATAACCTCCGCTTTACCTTAATGCACACCCTCCGGCCCATGTAGTTTTTACACAAGAATTAAGGCTCATTTTTTCATATTCCGTCTGATAAAATAGCCTGTATTTGCCGCAATTTCCGGCGGACTTCCCCGTTTTCTGACCTGTACCACACCTTAGTTCCTGACGACCGTGAAAATATTCGCACTACTCTCTTTTTTGTTTTTCTTCACCAATTCTGAACCCAATCCCACTTCCGATCAAATCCTGGGCCGCTGGATGTCTGCCGAAAAGGATTTAGCGGTGGAAGTTTATAAAGTCAACGACCACTACGCGGGCAAGGTAGTTTGGTTCGATTGCAGCAAGCCGGGTACGCCTCCGATGGCCCGACATCTGGACACTGAAAATCCCAATCCTAAATTGAGGACTCGCTCGTGGCTGGGCATGAACGTAATGGACGATTTACGCTTCAACGGTACCGATGAGTGGAATGGCGGTACGGTCTACGATCCTAACTCGGGCCGGACGTACCGCACGGTCGTCAGGTTGGCCTCGCCCAAATCTCTTATCGTGCGCGGTTACTGGGGCATCGAGTTTCTGGGCAAGAATATGCGTTTCAATAAGGTGGCTAACTAGGTGCTTTGAAAGCTTTCTTTCGCTCATCTGGGAATTTTATCCCAAACTATTTCGGTTTCACCGCTTCTCATTCGGGTTTACTCAGTAGTTGCGTAGTTTCAAAGCGGGTCACATCGCTCACTTCGACATTCAACTACCTTTTCCATGCAAGTCGTTATCGAACCGTCACCCGGATGATAACACGAAGATGGTGAGTGAAGTGAGGGTGAATAGTTGTTGATCTTCGACCGCCGGGTCGGTACGCCGCGCGGGGCTCGCCCGCTCATATTGATAGAACAAGGAAGCCCGGAACCGTTGAGTTCCAGGCTTCCCTGTTTAATTGGCCAATCGCGATGTGTGGAGAAATGGCTATCTTTCCAGAAAAAAAAGAAAATTATGGTTATTGAGCGTCAAGATGATAAAATTGTAATTGAGCCATTGTCGTCGATCAATATGAATGCCGTCCAGCAGGTGATCGATTATATCAACGCTCTGGAAATTGTTTCCCAAAACCAGGGAACAGAAGAGCAAGCTGGTGAAATGGCCCGTGAAATCAATCGGGAATGGTGGAAAAAGAACCGTGATCGCTTTGTGGGATGATTGTCGTTGTTGATACTGATATTCTGTTTAGTGCCTGTATCTCCCCAAATGGAAAAATCGCTGAAATTCTATTCAGCCCGATACCTCAATTTGAGCGAGTAAGTTGTTACTATGCACTTGCAGAACTCTTCAAGCATCAGCCCAAGATCGTCAAATGCTGCAAACTTCCTGTCGATAAGGTGAGTCAATTATTTTACCAAATCATTAAGCAGGTCAATTTCATTAACGAAGACATTGTTGAAAAGCAATTTTGGGTGGAGGCTGATGAACTTACATCAGGTGTAGATGGTGATGATGTTGCCTTCGTGGCGCTTGCTCTCCAAAGGAATGCTTGGCTTTGGACAGGTGACAAGCCGCTAACCCAGCATCTGAATAAAATGGGTTTCGAGCGAGTTATTTCTACCGCCGAACTTTACACGAAATTACGAATTGGGATAAAATAGAACGGTAGTCCATAGTTGTAGTTGAATTTTTTGAATTACAAATTCCAGAAACCCGCTCGTCACCTAGCCTTCCCAAACCAATATCCCGCCGACAAGGCCAGGCTACGGTTGTAATACGCACCAGCGCCAACTATGCTGGAATTAGGGCCAACTTCAGTCAAACCGTGATCATAGTTTACCGTCAGCGAAATCTTCCTTATTTCTACCCCAACAGCGGCAGCTATTCCATAATCCATCCGGTTGTAAGCATCTGGCGAACGGTTGTTCTTAGGCCCGAATAAAATCTTTCGGCTAGAACCTGTAGCTAAATGAAAATTAGATTTTCCGCCAATTCCCGCCGCCGCATACGGCCCCAGCCCTCCGAAAAATTTACACGAATTACCGACTTTAACTTTGTACAGGAACAGCACCGGAAGTTCAAGGTAGTTGGGTCGGAAGGAACCCCAAAAGTTCCCCGTCAATGTACCCTGTGCATTTCGAAATTCTAGTTCAGAACTGAACCCTTTGGTAACGTAAAGCAAAGCAGGTTGAATGGAAAACTTAGGAGATAGGATAATGTCCGCCTGCAAGCCAACTTGGTATCCTGGCAGAGGATCAAATTCGATACTTTTAGACTCAAATACGACATTGGATGCGTTGACACCCGCCTTCACACCAAGGCGTACTTGTGCGTAGGAATCGAACCCAAGCATCAGTAGAACGATGTATAGGTTAGCAGTAAATAGGGTTTTCATGAGTACTGAGGTTTAGAGTTTTGCATTTAAAACGCCAAACACCGAAATCTCTGTACAGAATAACCGTCAAATTCAATTCTCCACTTCCCCAAACAAGTTATTCAGCGATTCGGCCAGCGTGGGGTGGGCAAAAACGCCGTCGCGGAGCTGCTGGTAAGTAAGCTTCCCCATCATCGCAATTTGCAGCATAGCCATCATTTCGGCACCCTGCATTCCCAGTATAGCTACACCCAGGATTTGGTCATTTTCGGCGTCGATAAGTACCTTCATGAAGCCT
>NZ_JBGSXF010000341.1:0-5020 GCF_041751555.1 Persicitalea sp.
GTACCTCGACTGGAAAAATGTGCAGGGGCTTTTAGTGCCTACCCGAATGGAGAATTACTCTTTTGCCGATGGAGTCATCAGCGGTGAGCCAAGCGCACCGCGCATTTTCTCGGAGATTAAGTTTTTCAAGAAATTGAAGGATACCTCGATCTTCGAGCAACGTGCCAATTGAAGCCGATAAAGTTAGAATCCTTATCTTCGTAGATTCATCTTCAAATACTTGACATCATGGAACCCGTTTTGACCCTCACCGTACCACTTTCGGTCGATCAATTGGCCGCGCTTATCCGGCAACAGTTACCCGAACCTGAAAGGATTAGGCTGGCGCATTTGCTCGCGCCGGATGATGAATACGAAGAACCCACCCAGGCGCAACTCGTAGCAGAGATGAAAGAGGCGGTAAGGGAAGTGAATTTGGCGAAGAAGGGAAAGATTAACCTGCCCACTTTGGAAGAGTTCCTCAATGAGCTTTAACATACGCCCTACCCGCACATTTCAGAAGCAGTTCAAGCAACTTTTGAAAAAGTACCGATCATTGACGCTCGATATTCTCGTTTTGAGGTCTAATCTCGCGGCTAATCCTGTTCAAGGTACTTCCATCGGCAAAAACTGTTTCAAAATCCGCCTCGCAATTTCCAGCAAAAATCAGGGTAAATCTGGCGGAGCCAGGGTGATCACCAATGTCCACATCGTCGGCGAAACCGTTTACCTTCTTTCCATTTACGATAAAAGTAGCAAAGGCAATCTAGATGAAGGGGAATTAGAGCGTTTGCTCCTGGAGATTGACGATTGAAAGCTATTGTGTCGAAACATGGCGAATCAGTAGCCAATTCCCTCTACCTCACCGCAAAAAAATCGAAATCCCAAGCCACAGCTCATCATTACCACGCATGATGATGGCAGGCTGGGTTCTTCTCTGATACATCAACTCCACCGAAACCCGCTTCGCTACAAAAAATCCTACCCCTAACCCCGCCGCAGCGGTAAATCCCTTCCTGGATTTCTTGCTTTCCAGTCCGTCAAAGTCCTTCCTGTCGGTACTTTGAAAGATGCCGCCCGCCGATACTTGCAGGATCGGTCGGACTTTGCTTTGAAAAAGATAATAACGGGCAAATAATTCGGGGGAGAAGTTTTTTACGGTGCGCTCGGCATCTACGTTAGCAGGAGAACCCACGACGCTGGATAGAGTTCTTTCTCCATAAAACTTGTCGTAACTAAGCTGGACGCCCGTTACCAATCCCTTCGCGACGAAGATACCGCCTTGTGCCGTCAGTTGTAATCCCGAAGAATTGTTGTCCCCTCCACTATAATTTCCCGTAGCGTTCAAGCCCACAAAATGGCTGCCCTTTTCCAGCGGGACTGAGGTCGAGATTATTGGTGTTTGGGATAGGGCCGGGAGTCCGGCGATCAGAAATAGAAACAGGGAGAAAATAATCTGGTTAGTCTTCATGGTTATTTTAGATTTTGGATTGGTGTTTATTTTAAAAATTTAAAGTGTAGCTGATGTAGGGCAACACGGGAACGAGGGAGCGTTGCTTAAGCTCGATTCCCTGGGGAACCCCATCTTTGGGATTTACTATCGTCTTGAAGTTGAAGTACAAAGGATTCGCCCGGTTGTAGGCGTTGTACAACCCAAAATTCAGTTGCGCTTTTCTGCCATGGCGCGTGATTAGTTCTTTGCTGGCTCCCAGGTCCAAACGGTGGTAGGCGGGCATCCGTCCGTTGTTGCGGTCGCCGTACAGCAGCCGCGTCTCGGAAGCGAACCGACCGGAAGTGGCCGCTACGGGCAGTGTAACGGCGTGGCCCGTTTGGTAGATGAAGGTGCTGGACAGCGACCACTTCTTCCCAATTTTTAGATTGCCCGTCACCGCCAGATTATGGCGGCGGTCGTAGCGCATGGGGTACCAGCGCGCCTCGTCGATGTTGGTAAACTGGCGTTCACTCTTCGACAACGTGTAGGATATCCAGCCGTTCAGCTTACCCCTTTCCCGGCGCAACATCACTTCCAGGCCACGAACGCGGCCAATACCGCCTTTCTCGACGGTGTCGTCCCAAGTGTCCGCCGCCAGACCGCTGAACCCGATGCCATCGGGATAGTCGATGAGTCTTTTCAACTTTTTCCGGTAGAGTTCTACGGAGAGGTCGA
This sequence comes from Persicitalea sp., assembly GCF_041751555.1. Taxonomy (NCBI): domain Bacteria; kingdom Pseudomonadati; phylum Bacteroidota; class Cytophagia; order Cytophagales; family Spirosomataceae; genus Persicitalea; species Persicitalea sp. The sequence continues at coordinate 2,147 of NZ_JBGSXF010000341.1, forward strand.
GGCCGGCTTGGGGAATTCTTTGTAAAGCCCCAGCGACCACTGCTGCGCGTTGGCGGGGGGGACTTTGCTGGTGGAAGGCACCCAGGCGTCGAAACTAAGCCCCAGGCCGTTGTTGGTGAGCAGAAGCACGTATTGGTTCATGACCGAATACCCGGCCTTGACCGACCAGTTTCTCGGCCCGTTCCAGTTCAGGCCAAGGCGGGGTTCAGGATAAACGAAAGTGCTGTTCTGCACCCGGTACAAACTACCGCGCAACCCGACATCGGCCCGGAAGCGCTTAAAGGTCGTACTGCTTTCTACGAAGCCGTCCACCTGCGTCCCGACGATATTCGCCACCGGGGGGACACCGCCCGCCAATTCGTAGTTCGTCTGCAGCCGGAAAGGGCTGAATGTGTGAACGGTAACATCGGCCCCGTACTTCAAGCTCAGAAAAGACTTGGGGAAATGGTCGAATTGCAGCTTGAAGCCGTAGTCCCGGACGCGGCTGTCGGTGTGGCTATAGTATTCGTCCGTTCGGTCTTCATCTGAGTCGTATTGGCTGTAATCGGTGTTAAAACCGCTGTTGTAACGGGAATAAATCAGCACTGCTCGCGCAAACAGCTTGTCGGACAGAATCTTGCTGTACCGCGCGGTAGCCGTAGTGTTCCCCCAGCGAATACCAACGCTCGTCTCGTCGCGCTGCCCGTCGTTATTCGACCATTCGTTGACCCTGAAATCGTCATCGCCTTGGTACAGGCTGACGTAGAACTGATCCGTCGCGCTCAACTGGTAGTTGAACTTGGCGTTCAGGTCGTAAAATCCGTAGCTGGGGAAATCACCGAAGCCGGTTTTCGACTTTCGGGGCCGGATCAGGCGGGTCACGCCCAAGGTCGAAATCCTCCCGGACACGATGAAGGAGGCTTTGTCCTTGATGATGGGGCCTTCGATGGTCAGGTTCTGGCTTAAAAGCCCAATGCCCACCTGTCCGGCCATTTTCTTCTTGTTGCCGTCTTTCATCGTCAGGTCGATCACCGAGGAGAGCCTGCCGCCGTAGCGGGCCGGGAAAGGTCCTTTGTACAAACTCACCGATTTGAGGGTATTGGGATTGAAGACCGAGAAAAAGCCGCCCAAATGCATCACGTTGTACACCGGGGCCTCGTCCAGCAAGATTAGGTTTTGGTCTGGTGTGCCGCCCCGCACGTACAAGCCCGCCGTACCTTCACCGCCCGTCATGACGCCGGGCGTCAGGCTCAATGCCTTCAGCACATCGACCTCGCCCAGCAAGGCCGGAATGGATTTGATGCGCGACACGGGCAGAATGAACTGTCCGGCCGTTTCCCGCTTACCTTTGATGACTACTTCATCTAATCCCCGTTGCGGAGACAGCCGGATGTCGATTGGCGAGGGCTGCGCGTTGAGCGCAGCCAGCTGGAAAGTCGCGTAGCCCACGTAAGAAAATTCCAACGTGTCGATTTGTGACGGTACTGTAACGCTGAAAAAGCCGTACTGATTGGTAATCGCCCCGTACCGATCCGTCGGATCACTTACGGTCGCCCCGATGAGCAGTTCGCCCGTGGCCCGGTCGTGAACGGTGCCGCTGATCGTAACCCGCTGCGCCAAGAGCAGTTCCGGCGAGAGCAGCCAGGTGACAAATAACACCAGCAGCCAAGTTCTTGAATGTGATATGGTTGCTTTATAAGTCAATCTCGATCAGGGTTTCGTTCGATGCAAAGACCAGCCCGTAGCCGTTCTCAATGTTGGTGAAAGTCTTTTGCGGGGTTAAAAACAAGAAATCGACATCGGTGGGCTGATTGTTCTCAATCTGTGACCAGTCGAACCAATTTTGGGTGGCTTTACCCACTCTCAAAATCAATTTACTGGCCTTTTCTCTCACCACATAACTCGAATCAGGGTTGGTTCTACTGAAGTATGAAGTAAGTGTTTTGATAGAAATGCTAAGTGGATTTCCCTGGGCGGGCATACATTCTCCTCTTACCAAATTGACTCCGGGCTGGAATCCTTTATCCTGCCTACGCTCGGCATAAGAAGCCAGGCAATTTTCTTCGGTCGCCGCAATGTTGTCATTGACAAATAACATATTTGAGATATTCTTGTCTTTATACACGCTCACGAGCCCAATCACATAATACTCTTTTTCGGGCCGAATATCCTTGAAATAGAGACTTACCAAAGCGTAGTTCTTAATAGGATAATACACGCCGCTGACATCTTTCTTGATTTTGTATTCAAACTCTACTCTGCTGATAGGAACCTCGACGGGCCTGGACTGTGCGGCTTCGTAGCCGGGAGCCGTTGCCCGGATAACATAGCTGCTTCCTGCTTCAATCATCATATCTGAGACGTAACTGCCATTTCCGGCGGAAGTGAGCGCCGTCGTATCTCGTCCGTCTTTGATGATGAAAACAGTAGCATTGGAAACAGTCAGTTCCTCCGGGAACTGCCCCAGGGGTTTGAAAGTGTGTTCCAGATATACTTCGATTGGCGAGCCAGCTTGCAAATGGCTCGTCACTACAAGTTTGTCACCATCGTAGGGGAGATTGATATCTACGTCGCGCTCTTGACAACCTAGTATTGTTAGAAAAATCAAAAAACAGATTGAATAGATTTTATTGACTGAAAGCGTGCAAATGAATTATCACTGATTTAAATATTTTGTTAGTTTTTGTTTTCTTTGTAAAGTACCTAAGATACACAAAAGGTTGTAAGCGAACTAGTTTCTTTTATCATTTTACGAAAAAACACTGCAAAAAAATTGTCGAAGTCAGTCAATATTTTCATAAAAAATTCTTCAACTTTTCAACCCTTTTAGACTTCTCGAACTCTCTCCTCTAAAAACCCCAAAACCTTAAAATCCTAAAAGCAAGATGAAAAGAT
>NZ_JBGSXF010000342.1:0-3350 GCF_041751555.1 Persicitalea sp.
ACGGATCTGAACAGGAGTTTCTTCAAAAGCTTAACAGTACTCTGGAAGGCTCGACCAGCAAGCAGAAGAATCCTCACCCTCCCGAAAGCCTGGCTTTCGGAGCCTGGGTGATTGCCAGACTGGCTGGATGGAGTGGCTACCGGAGCCAACGGCCAGCCGGACCCACGGACTTCTTCACAGGATTACAGCGCTTTTATGAACAATGGCAGGGGTACCTGCTATTCCGTCAGAGTTGTGTATATACTTAAGGTGGATACACACGCCTACCGGTACATAGTAAACGGGGCCTGACCGCCCCCGGCCCTTGACTCACCTTACCATCTCCCATTCATATTCTCCGCGTATTTCTGGCAGGAGCCGGTGTTCAGCAGTAGTACGTGCTCTTCCGGCTTGATCCATCCCTGGTGCAATAGCTTTTTAGTAGCGGCCCAGATGGCCCCGCCTTCGGGAGCGACGAATATGCCTTCCTCCCGGCAGATCTCCTTGACCCCTTCCACCATTTCATCCTCAGAGACGGTCAGCGCCGTACCATTCGACTCCCTCAAAATGTGTAGCATTAAGGGTTCGCCGATGGGGCGGGGTACGGCAAGTCCATTGGCGATAGTGGGCTTACCTACATAGTTTTTGCTGTTGGGCTGCTTGCCAAGAAAGGTATCTACCACGGGGCTGCATTCTTCCGACTGTACGGCCACCATCCGGGGCAGAGGCTGGTTAGGGGCCAGCCAACCGAGCTGCTTCATTTCGTCGAACGCTTTCCAGATGCCGATCAGGCCGGTGCCGCCGCCGGTGGGGTACATGATCACATCCGGCAGTTGCCAGTTGAGCTGTTCCGCTATTTCGAAGCCCATGGTTTTCTTTCCCTCGATCCGATACGGCTCTTTCAGAGTAGAAACATCAAAGTAACGCCCGTCGTGGTTGAGCTCCCGTACTTTGGCGGCGCAGTCGTTGATCAGACCATCGATGAAGATTACCTGGGCTTGGTAGGCCAGGCACTCGTCCTTGAAGGCTTCTGGCGTGTGGCGGGGCATGACGACCACCGCCTCCATGCCGGCGCGGGCGCAGTAGGCGGCCATGGCAACCCCCGCGTTGCCCGCCGTGGGAATGATGCAGGCCTGGGCTCCGTTTTCCTTCGCCTTGGAGACCGCCATGCTCAACCCCCGCGCTTTGAAAGAACCCGTGGGATTGAGTCCTTCGTCTTTCAGGGTCAGTTGGCCCATGCCGTGCAGGCCGACCAGTCGGTTTACGGGTAGCAGGGGCGTCCAGCCTTCGCCCAGGCTCACCTGATTTTCGGCGTGCAGGACGGGAAGTACCTCCTCATACCGCCAAAGGGTTGCCGGGCGGGTAAGTAGGTCGGTTTTGGATATTCGGTTTTCATCCAGGGCATACCGGCACAGCAATGGGGCCTGGCAACAGGTGGACAGTGTCTGTAGTTCAAAGGCAGAATGAGGCTTTCCGCAGTTGGAGCAATGTAGATCGAGTAGTAGCGATGGTGTAGTTAGTACGGGCATAAGAATAATCAATTTTGCCCGCAAGGTGGATTATCCTACTGCATCATGCAAATCGTATTTTGGCATGAGTTATTCCCTGATGGAATAGTAGTGTTGGGTAGCGCAAATGAAGGCATTGGCCCAGAGATTGTTTTCAGTACCTTTTCGCTGAATGAAGTGAAAGCTACGGGTAATGGAAAGCCCGGCGATGGGTACTTCTACCAGGGTGCCGCTTTCCAGTTCGTGCATAATGGCCAACCGGGGCAGAAACGACAGACATGTGTCGGCGAGGACAAAGTTTTTCAAGGCCTCCGTACCTCCCAGCCGAATCCGGATGTGTAATCCGGCCTGGGAAACGCCCTGACTTTCAAGGGCGGCCTCTACTGCCGCCAGGGTACCCGATCCGGCTTCGCGCAGGGCCAAAGGGATAGTAGAGAGGTCCTCCACGGTGAGGGTTCGCGCTCGCAGGGGGCTGTTGGTGGAACACACAGCTATGATCTCATCCGTCATAAAAGGAGTGTAGGTGATGGTGTTCAGGCGAATTTCACTTTCCACAATCCCTACGTCAATTTCATGTTCGAGCAGCGCCTTTTGGATATTGGTAGAGTTGCGATTCAAAGCACCGATCTGGATCGTCGGGTGCTGGCGCAGGAAGGCCGATAGGACCGGAGGAAGTACGTACAGACTGATGGTGGTACTTGCCCCGATGGATAGTTTGGTCGGGGGCGAAAAGCTCTCATTGAGCTCGTGCATGGCCTGGTTCAACTCCTGCTGCAACTGGACGGCCTGCTGTAATTTGTCATACAGCAATTTCCCCGCCTCCGTCAGGCTCACGCTCGTACCGTGGCGCTCAAACAGGCCGGTTTTGTAGTAAGCTTCCAGCGACTTGATCTGCTTGCTGATGGCCGACTGACTCAAAAAAAAAGTCTGGCTGGCCTTGGTGAAACTCAGCAGACGAGCCACCTCGATGAATACCTGATGATGTAATGAGAGCATGGCCCCAAGGTAGCGGTTTGGGCAGATACTTGCAACAGCAGTCAAGCGGGTTAAGTACCCCATTTGTCCGGGACGGTGAGGCCACAGTCTTGCTGAAACTGGGGTATGTGAATACCATTGGATTGGGTATCTGGAATAGCATCAAAGTGTAGAAAAAATAGCCGGTGAATTGACCAGCTTGCCTAATGTTTTATGTTACAGATATCAAGGAGTGTCAGATTGCCAGTACGAAACTCGCCTGCGGCCCACCGGGAGCGAATATTGCCCGCGACCGGGATTTCTGGCCCGTGGTGAACATGTACATGCAGCTGTCATAGGTATAATCCATGAAATTCATAGTCACGTCATTCGTACCACACCTATTCCGTGGCCCGTGTCTCCAAGGGCCTACCGATATATGGCAAACGGGGCGGGATTGTCGGTAGTTGGGTCGAGAGGGACAACGTCCAACAAGGAACAGAGATCTTGCAGGAAAAGCCCATAATTGGCGCGTTCGGCACCACCGGCGGTTTTCCAGCGGTCTTCAAAATCGGGGTAGAGCACAGACAAGGGGTAGAAAGTCGTAGTGAATATAGGGCGTTACTGAAATTTCCATAAGGGAGGAATTTTTCAATTCTAATCCTCATTACGTCACCCTTTTAAAAAGTGACTGAAAAATTCCGTTTTGCACTGGCTTCTATTCACCCTCCATTGTAAATAGTAATTGAGAGATCGATTCAGTGGTATGCCGTCAAAGAGATGATCCCTGCTTATCCGGATGATGAAGTTTTGATGGAATTCGCTTACAATGAGTTCGGCGATTTTTGCCATAACCATTGCTTTGGCCGCTTTGATCCGGTACTGAGGCGATTTTACGACGCCGATTGG
>NZ_JBGSXF010000343.1:0-7127 GCF_041751555.1 Persicitalea sp.
ATGGCGAAGCTCTACCAGGAAAAACTCAACAACAAAGAAGAAGCGATGAAGCTCTATCAAGAACTCCTGGAAAAATATCCGGGCAGCATTTTCGTGGCCGATTCGCGGAAGCAGTTCAGGGCGTTAAGGGGCGATGCGATTAATTGAAATATTCAATCACCAATATATCTTACCACAAATTCTACCCCAGCGCACGGCCTCGTGCGAGATTTATCAGTTTGGCTAATTAATGGCAGATTAGTATTTTTAGAGTAAAATATCCGCCACGTGAAAGTAAAGGAGGCTATCAAACTGATTGAAAAAGACGGCTGGTATCAGGCCCGGCAAAAGGGAAGCCATGGCCAATTCAAGCATATTAGCAAGAAAGGACTAGTGACAATCAATGGCAAGCCCAGCGATGACCTTACTCCTTTCTTGGAAAACAGTATTCTAAAACAAGCAGGCTTAAAATAATCATGGAGAAATATTTGGTAATCGTCCAGAAAGCGAAGAACAATTACGCTGCTTATTCCCCCGATGTACTGGGATGTGTGGCTACGGGTAAAACCGTGGAAGCCACCCTCAGAAATATGCAGGAAGCCCTGGAAATGCATTTAGAAGGCTTAGCCGAGTTAGGGGAGGAGTTCCCAGTTCCCAGGGATTTGGCTCACTATTTACAAGATTCCGAACCCATCGCCGAGTCGAATGACCTGATTACCTATTTGCAGGTACCTACGCCGCATCTACAAGGCGTCTGAACACCCAACGTTCATAAACCTTTGAATTATGGAAAACCTCATCAGCAAATATCGAGGATGGCTAGTTGCATTTTGTCTGGCTATCGCCTTTTCCTTTGTGATTTCTCCTCAACAAACTCGCGAAATCAGTAATAGCCGATTGCAAAAGGTTATCGAAGACCGGGAGGTAGCCAGCATTTCCATCGTGGAAAGCAAGGCAGGAATTCGGGGAAAGTACACGGCTGAGATTACGCTGACGACTGCTGCCTCAGAAAAGTACAGCCAGCTTACGGCTGGGATTTCATCCCCTGAGGAAGGCCCGCATTTTGTGTGTTCGATTGGAAACTCGAGGGAAGAGTTTGATCGATGGAAGAGGGGATGCGATTAAGTGAGGTTTGATTGATGACACGATTCTAAATGAAATAGGAAAAACTTCTCCCGGCTTTTGTACTTCTAGGTAGGGCGGTATATATCGGATATACAGGCCAGTGTCAAAGAGGGCTAGTTTCCCGGATTATCCTTGCAGATGTGAAGGAAACCCGTTACTATTGCGAGAGAGTAGCGGGTTTCTTAGTTCACTTAATAGTAGCGATATGAACAAAATTTCACCACTTTTCCTGATTCTGGTTCTGTTTTCTGGGTGTAAGGAGAAAGCCCCAGACCTGCCAATTATTATAAACAGCCCTACTGCAGCGATTCATTATGACGAAACTTACCAATTTGTGGTAAAACAGGGCGATAAGGAACTCAGTACCCAAGGATACAATTGGAAATCTTTCGACCCCAGAATTGGCACGATTGACGCAAATGGGCTTTTTTCGGCTAAGAGAATCGGTAAGGCTAAAATTTTAATAGATAAGTCAGGGTCAGACTATGGGTGACTATGCAGTGATAGTAGAACCCTACAGCAAAATGTACGCCGAACCTATCTTGAAATTCGGCTTTACAAAAGATATTATCATAATAGATGAACAACGAAAGAAGATTAGCGAAAAAGATGACTCGATTCTCTACGAGGGTGATAATTCTAAAGTTCGCAACGTTCTTTACATCTTCAAAGATAAAAAGCTGTCGTCTATCGCCGTGTTGCTTCAGAACACAAGCGAGGTTGCGACCGAATCTACGACCTATCTTAAGGAAAGGTACAGCTACCTCGGCCCATCCAACAACGTCTATTATTTTGAGGACAAAGATAGGGTAAGCTTAGGCGTAACTGTCGATCCTACCCTGGGGCTGACCGTCCTTTATCTACCTTACAACCCCAACAAAAGGCTTTCTTCAGAAGTCGAGGGAATTGATGAGATCATGGCCAGTCTTAGGGCGGAAGTAATCAAAAAAAAATGATTGGATAGAGATGTCAATAATTAACAAAAAAATTTCAAAATCAGACATACCAATGAACGCGTGACTGGACTAATAAAAGTAATAGTCTCAACTAAGCAACAAAGGCTTTATAGTCAATAATTCGGCGGATGTGAACCAGGCTGTTCCATGTCCTGGCCAAGGAAAAGTCGACCAAGCCGCATAGAATTTTATCTGGGTGGGAAGCCATCGTAAACTTTTCCCCGATGCAAGATTCTCATGAAAATTAGGTTGGGGTGCAAATACTGAATACCGACCCTGTAGTCCCCCACCCGAATGCGGTAGAAGCTACGATTCTTCTTCTGTCCCTTCATCATTTTGTAATCCACGCCGGCTGTCTCGAGAGACTTGGCGCCCATCAGCTTTTTAATAATTATTCTGGTCTGATCCTGGATATAATCAGGCGTCTTGCGGAGTTCCTTTTCAAACTTCGTCTGGATTTCTACGACCATCCCATCCGGCGGTTGAATTCTTCGGCAGGAATCGTAGGTTCGTTGGCTTCTATATCTTCTTCCATGAGTTGAACCATGAAATAGTCCTCTAACTCTTCATTATCGATGATGGCTAAAATCTGGTCAACTTCGTCGGGCGTCCAGTTTGCGCGCTTTTTCTTAGCGGAGAAGTTAGTAGGCGGCATGCCAAGTTTCTCCGCCAGATAAACGTTTTTGTACCCTGAGGCCTTGATGAGCGACTCCATGCTCTTGCAGAGGATCATGTAGTTTTGAACTATTTCACGCATAAAAGAATATTTTCGTGCATATATTAACTATCTATACACTACAAATATGCGAAGAAAAATCCATTATTTCCCGCTCTTCACAAAGCGTATAGGAAATATGGTTAAGATTCGGAGTGGTCGGCCATCTTGAGAGCCAGGTATCCAGTTAGGCATTGTTTTGGCAATCCGTAAAGCTTCTCGTACCAAGTCATCATTTGTATTTGGGTCGGTATAAGAAACCTGGACTCTCGATATTGAGCCGTCTTTTTCAATCAAGAGTCTGATTTGAACCATTGATCCCTTCTTCGGGCTGACGGGGTACTTACTAGCTGACTGAATAAACTGAAACATAGATTCCTTATCACCAGGAGCTTTTTCAACGACCGTATAGACAGTGGTGTCATCCTGTCGGGATTGAGTAGCCATCTCTTCGAGTCCTTGGCCATGGGAACTAATAACGACAGCACTGATCGAGAGAAGAAGCAACAACGGTAGCAGAAATTTTGCGTTCATTGGATTTTGACAATATATTCGTTCTTAGGCTTTCTTATACCTTAATCTTATTTATGCTATTAACATAAATATATAATTTTTTAAGACAACCGATAGCCAATTTTACTGCCTTCCTCCTTCAAGCAAACAAGTCCCCAACCCAAACCAATTTCTTCTACGCAAATCTCAGGCGCATCAAAAACCTTCTTTACCCCAATAAATATGCCTTGAAGTCCTGAAAACGCGGTTTCAACGGAATTGAGGTTTTCTCCAACGAAAGTAAATTTTTGAGCCTTTCCGGTATATGGACGGGAGAATCGAGCGTTTTTTCCACTAAATCCAAAAATTTGGCCGGATGCGCGGTCGCCAGGAAAATTCCGGTGAAATCTCCGTACGTTTCCGCCCGGTACTTTTGTAATCCTTCGTAAGCCACGGCGGTATGCGGACACATGACATAATGCGTCTGCTCGAAAACCTTTCGCATACTCGCTTTCGTCGCTTCGTCGTCGAAATAGTAGCCCGATACCATGTCGCGGACGCTTTGCCAGTCGTCTTCAAAAAATCGGGTAAGCCGCACAAAGTTGCTAGGGCTGCCGACGTCCATCGCGTTGGAGATCGTTTCGATCGAAGGCAGCGGCTCGTATGCTTTGCTTTCCAGGTAGCGCGGCACGACGTTGTTCTGGTTAGTGGCCGCCACGAAATGCTGCACGGGCAAACTCATGCGATAGGCCAATACGCCCGCACTGAGATTGCCAAAATTTCCACTTGGGACGGAAAACACCAGCGGTTTGCCCAGATGCTTCGTTTGGGCGTAAGCCGAGAAGTAGTAAAACGACTGCGGGATAAGCCGGGAAATATTGATTGAATTGGCGGAGGCCAAATTGTATTTCGCCGTAAGTTCTTGATCCAAAAAAGCTTCCTTCACCAACCGCTGACAATCGTCGAAGGTGCCGTCCACTTCCAGCGCGGTGATATTGTGGCCCAACGTCGTCAGTTGCTTTTCCTGAATCTCGCTCACTTTACCACTTGGGTAAAGAATCGTGACCGAAATTCCCGGCACCTTATAAAATCCCCGGGCTACCGCCCCGCCCGTATCACCCGAGGTCGCCACAAGAATTTTAATTTCCTTTTGAGTTTTAGCCAAAAAATAGGACATCAACGAAGCCATGAACCGTGCCCCAAAATCTTTAAAAGCCATCGAAGGTCCATGGAACAATTCTAATACGTAGTTATCGGGCGTAATCTCGACGACCGGAGCCTCAAAAGAAAACGAGTTTTCCACAATCGTTTCCATTTCGCTGCGGGAAATATCGTCGCTTAGCAAGTTATGCCCCACTTCCACCGCAATCTCGTTGAAAGAGCGCTTCTCGATATTTTGCAAAAAATCCTGGGAGAGCGTAGGAATGGATTCCGGCATGTAAAGCCCGTTGTCCGGCGGCAAACTTCTAAAAACGGCTTCCTCCAAAGAAGCCTTGATACTTTGCGTTTTGGTACTGTAAAACAACATGATAACCGAGGGTAAAGATTTAATTTCAGGCCGCAAAGCTAAGCAAATCACCCCGTAGCCCGTTCAAGCCCGCTAAGTAATTTTGCAAAAAGTACCTAACTTGCAGATGTCCGTTGGGTTGGTCTTCTTAATAAAAACAGGCCAAATTCAGCCATCAAGTAGTAAACAAGAATCCGTAGGATTCACATATTTATAGAAAAACAAGTAGAGTCGCGTTCGTGCGACCCCATCGGGGTCGTATCGCTTGACGACCGAAATTTCTATAAATATGTGACCCCTTTGGGGTTACCAATCATTCATCACTCATAATTAATTATCCTGTGTCAAAAGGAATCTTCAAAGTACCCCAACCCATCAACGAACCCGTTAAAAGCTACGCGCCCGGCAGCCCCGAACGCGCCGAACTGAAAGCCGCTCTGGAACACGGCCGTTCGGAGCAAATCGACATCCCGCAATACATTGGCGGCAAAGAAATTTATACTGACAAAAAACACCCCGTTTCCCCACCGCACGACCACCAGCACGTGCTGGGTCACTTCCACGAAGGCGACGCCTCGCACGTCGAAAAGGCCATCGAAGCCGCCTTGGGTGCGCGTGAAGCCTGGGCTAATTTGGCCTGGGAACAACGCGCCTCTATTTTCCTAAAAGCTGCTGACCTTATCGCCGGACCGTACCGAGCCAAGATCAACGCGGCCACGATGCTGGGGCAATCCAAAAGCGCCTACCAGGCCGAAATCGACGCGGCCTGCGAGTACATCGACTTCCTGCGGTTCAACGTGCAATACATGACTGACCTGTACGCCCAGCAACCCACCTCCTCGCCGGGTGTCTGGAATCGGCTGGAATATCGGCCGCTGGAAGGTTTCGTCTTTGCACTAACGCCCTTTAACTTTACGGCCATCGCCGGAAACTTGTGCGCTGCACCCGCCATGATGGGTAATGTGATCGTGTGGAAACCCGCTTTCACGCAAGTCTATTCGGCCAAGGTGTTAATGGAGGTTTTCAACGAAGCGGGCGTTCCCGACGGCGTTATCAACATGATTCTCGTGGACGGCCCGGTCGCCGGAGACATTATTTTCAAGCACCGCGAGTTTGCGGGCATCCACTTCACGGGCAGTACCAAAGTTTTCAACACCATCTGGAAAACGATTGGGGATAACATCGGCAACTACCGCTCCTTCCCCCGCATCGTTGGCGAGACCGGAGGTAAAGATTTCGTCGTGGCCCACAAATCTGCCCATCCAAAAACCTTAGCAACGGCGCTGGTTCGGGGTTCGTTTGAATTCCAGGGACAGAAGTGTTCCGCCGCGTCGCGGGCGTACATTCCCTCCAATCTCTGGGAAGAAGTAAAAGAATACATGCTCGCCGACCTGGAAGATATTAAGATGGGCGTTGTGGAAGATTTCAGCAATTTCGTCAACGCAGTGATCGATGAAAAATCTTTTGACAAGATTGCGGGCTACATCGATGGCGCTAAGAATGGCGGCGATTCGGTAGAGATCGTGGCCGGAGGCAACTACGACAAGAGCAAGGGGTACTTTATCGAACCTACCGTATTAGTAGCGAAAGACCCGAAGTACGTCACGCTTTGTGAGGAGATTTTCGGCCCGGTTCTCACTATATATATATACGAACCCGAAAAATTCGAGGAAACGCTGGAATTGGTGGACAATACGTCGCCTTACGCGCTGACGGGTTCCATCTTCGCGCAGGATCGCTACGCGGTCGAGTTGGCCACGAAGCGCCTGGTGAATGCCGCTGGGAATTTCTACATCAACGACAAGCCCACGGGTGCCGTCGTGGGGCAGCAGCCTTTCGGCGGAGCAAGGGCTTCGGGTACCAACGATAAGGCCGGTTCGATCCTAAATCTGATTCGCTGGGTGTCGCCGCGTACGATTAAAGAGACGCTGGACGCCCCGAAAGACTACAAATATCCCTTCTTACAGGAACCATAATTGGATTGATCTTGTATAATATTTCCCGCTGCCAAGAAAATTAAAATATTCTGACTTTTTTTTAGGGGGATTTGCAAAAGTGAAAAGGATAGTCTTACCTTTGCAATCCCAATCGCGAAGAGAGAAAGAAGAGAAGGCAGAATTGGGGTTTTTGTTCTTTGAAATGATGAAGTAAACCAAGATGTAGGACACACCTGCCTACAGACAGGCTGGCCAGCGATGGCCGGCTGATTTACAAGTAATTTACCATGGAGAGTTTGATCCTGGCTCAGGATGAACGCTAGCGGCAGGCCTAATACATGCAAGGCGAGGGGGCATTTTCGAATGTCACCGTCGTACGGGTGCGTAACGCGTATGCAACCTGCCTTCGACCGGGG
>NZ_JBGSXF010000344.1:0-4011 GCF_041751555.1 Persicitalea sp.
GAAAAGGTGTGAGGGACTAATTCCGAGCATAGTTCTGTTTGATAGGCCGCCCCGTAGTTCACCGCTCACTCCTTCGGATCTTCTGGTATTGTACTTTTTAAAGTTAATGATTATCTCACAAATCTAAGGGGCCGCCCCGCAACGATCTACTGATTACAATTCGGTTACTCGTGTTATAAAAAAATCCCGAACCGTACGATTCGGGATATGAGCCTCCAGTCGGGATCGAACCAACGACCTACTGATTACAAGTCAGTTGCTCTACCAGCTGAGCTATGGAGGCTTATTTTTTTCACTAGTTCCAAGCCAGTAGCTCTATCGTGACGACGAACCGCAGTTGAGCTATGGAGGCTTATTATCTGGTCTGATTTCAATCAGTTGCTCTATCGGTACGCCGAACCGCAGTTGAGCTATGAAGACAATCAATCGTGGGGCAAAAGTAGTGTTTGAAAATATACAGCGCAACTAAATCTTAGAAATATTTAGCTGCGCTGCACGAATTATCAAATCGCCTCCTGAATTACAGATAGTTGATGTTTCAATTCTTCCAGTTCCTCAGTAGCTTTTCTAATTTTATCCTCAAACTGCGCCTTCACCTTATCTGCTGATTTTGATTTGGCGAAAAATTCAATGTTATTTTCCCATAGAGCAATGTCATTTTCAAGGGTCGTGACTTTACGACGGATATCGCTTTCCTTACGGTTGAGGTTACGGCTGCTATCGCCCTTCTTGACCATAGCTACCTCGCTTTCCAAGATGACTTGTTCCTTCTGCTTGCTGGAAAGTTTTCCGACCGAACCCACGTAAGCGTTAATGGCATCGATGTAGCGCTTCTGGATTTTCTGCATCGCCTTGCGCGGCACAAAACCGATTTTGGCCCATTCAGCCTTGAAATCGTTAAGGTTGGCCAGCGTCGAATCACCGGGGTCGGCAGCAGCTTTTTCGATGCGTTCGCAGAGAGCTTCTTTTTGGGCCAGGTTTTCGTCGAACTCTTTATCCTGCTCCTTATTCTTGTTACGCTTATTGTTAAAATAGTTGTCGCAAGCTTGTTTAAAGCGTTTGTAAATCGAATTCTTGAATTTCTCCGGTACCTGCCCAATACCCTTCCACTGTTTCTGCAATTCGATGATGCGCTGCGTGTTGGCCGAGTTGTCCTCACCCGTTTCCAGGATAGCCTCTACCTCGGCGCAAAGTTCCTGCTTGGCTTTCAAGTTCACTTCGCGCTTACCCTCCAACTGTTTGAAGAACTCGCTCTTATTATTGAAGAAAGTTTTCAGCGCTCCCCAGAATTTCTTGCTTAAATCCTTGCCTTCGCCGCGGGGCATCGGACCTTTAACGGCCTGCCATTCCTCTTGCTGGGCAATGATTTCTCGCGTCTTGGCATTCCACTCATTGATGCTGCCAGAGTTGAAAGATGTGTAGGGAACGATGGCTTCGTAAATTTTCGATTTCTTCTCGTAAATCTCCACCATCGTCTTTTTCTGCTCATCGTACTGAGCGCGGCGGGCGTCGTAAAGTGCATCCAGCGATTCCTTGAAGCGCTGCCACAGTAATTCCTGCTCCTCACGCGGCGCGGGACCTATGTGCTTGTATTCCTCAAAAATCTGATTTCCCTCGTTCAGGATTTCACGGCTCATCGGGCGCTCAGCCAGCGTCTTGACCAAGGCCTCGATTTTCGCGCACAACTCTACTTTCAAATCAGAATTTTTCTTCCGGTCGAGTTCTTTTAACTCAAAGTAGATGTTGCGATTAGAAAAGTAACGATCAACGAGGGCGTTGTAAGTCGCCCAAAGGGTGCCGTTGTGCGCCGACGACACATTGCCCGCCTGCTTCCACTCTTCCTGTATTTTCTTAAATTCCTCCCAACTATTCTTGATGTCCGCCGCGCCTACTTCCTGGCTATCGTCGGTGTCCACGAGCTCGCGAAGACGTTGGAGTAGTTCGGTCTTCTGGTTGAAATTTTGATCGCGGTTCTTGTCGAGTTCCTGGAAAAAGGACTTCCGCCTGGTGCGGATTTCTTTCAACAGTTCTTCCACCCGACGTGTCTGCTCATCGTACGTGAACTCGAAACCATCCTCTGAACCAGTGTCGGCCACGTACTTTTCCTTTGCGGCGTCCCACTCGGTGCGCTTCATCTGGGTAAGGGCCGGGCGAATCTCCTTGATTATACCATCGATGCGCTTAATTTGCTTCATGCTAACGCCCGCTGCCGAAATCACCGCCAACTCTTTTTCCAAAGCCGCCGCCAGTTCTTCTTTGCTGGCGGTGGCGTAATCGAGTTCTTCGGTGTCGCTGTCGTCGGAATCATCGTCGTCGTCATCGTCCGAATCATCACTGGCTTCCTCGTCCTCATCTTCCTCATTACTGGCATCTTCAACCTTCTGCACTGCAGCTTCGGGCACGGCGGCTTCCGCAACCGCTCCCTCAGAAGTTTCTTCTACCTGAGCAGAAACCTCTTCATTATCACCGGTATCCTTCTCCGTTGGTTTTTCTTCTTCTATATTCGACTCAGCACTAACAGGATTTGGCACAGACTCGCCCCCCTTCTCTTCACCTTCCGAATCTTGAACATCAAGACTTGGCGCATCTTCATTCACTTTGTTTTCGTTGGAAGTTTCATCTCTCGGCTCCACCTGATCGGCCGCGTTTTCTGCTAATTCATAGGCCTTGGTAAGCAACTCCGGATTCTCGTGGGGAACGCCGGAAATTGCGACGGGCGTTTCGTCAACCTTCTCGGGCGCGGCAGATTCAGCATTTTCATGCGCCAGAGGTTGGTTGGAGTCGTGATCAGCGGCGGCATCGGCCATTTCGTAAGCTTTGCCCAACAACTCAGGATTTTCATCCACCGTGCCCGAAATCGCGACCGGTGTTTCTTCCTTCATTTCTTTCAGGTTTTCGGTGGGCTCCATCTCAGCATCCGAAGTATCCTTGATTGGTGGCACCAGCTTATCAGTTTCTATCTGATCCGTCCCATCGTCATTTGCCAGGTGCAAGTCGGGCGTCTGCGCCTCGGCCTCTTCCGTCGAGGCGGCCGCTAGGTCACTCGACACCTCCGGCTTCGAGGAATTATCGGTGTTCGGCTTGTTGGTCTCTGATGGGTTAGAGTTGACGGTTTCATCCTGCTTGTCTTCTGGTGCGTCGTGTTGTGGCTGAGTCATCGTATTCGGTTTTTCGTAAGTCGATCAAGGACAAATTTAACAATCTTTATTTGAAATGGTTAAATTTGCTTGGGTAAGCAAAAATCTACGATAATTGCATGAATGAGAATATCGCCGACCTTCGGAAGGAGTATACCAAGAATGGCTTAATTGAAGAAGAACTAGCCAATGACCCATTAATCCAATTCAAGAATTGGTTCGATGCAGCCCGGAACGCGGACTTGCCGGAACCCAACGCTATGCACCTCAGTACGGTAGGCGAAGACTGCCGCCCCAGCAGCCGGATCGTGCTACTGAAAGAATTGGATGCAGAGGGTTTTGTTTTTTATACTAACTACCACAGCAAGAAAGGCCGCGATTTGGTGCTAAATCTTTACGCCAGCCTGACATTTTTTTGGGTAGAGTTAGAAAGACAGGTACGTATTGATGGAAGAGTGAATAAGGTCAGCTCTGAGGAATCGGATGACTATTTTGCCGTCCGTCCACGCGGTAGCCAAATCGGGGCCTGGGTGTCACACCAAAGCGAAATCATACCGTCGCGCGAAATTCTGGAACAAAAACAAACCGACTATGAGCAGCAATTCGCCGATCACAAAGTACCGCGTCCGCCGCACTGGGGTGGCTACCGGCTGATTCCCGACCGCGTCGAGTTTTGGCAAGGACGCCCCAGCCGCTTGCACGATCGCCTCGTTTATGATCTAAGCGATGAAAAGTGGACAATCAGCCGCCTTTCTCCTTAGCAGAAAACGGATAAGTCCCCTACCCCCAATTGGCGTTTTGACGTGAAGCCTTCACCGTATTTTACGCCAATGGCGTGCCCCATTTCTTCGGCCCTGGCCCGAATAAAGTCCAG
>NZ_JBGSXF010000345.1:0-10410 GCF_041751555.1 Persicitalea sp.
CCGGTCGATGTCGTGGATGAATACGACGGACACGATTAACACCAACATCCCAATAACGAGCGCGAGGAGCAAAAACCGGTTTCCGCTGCACCAAAGCAACAAAAAAGCCGCACCGATGAGTAGCCACATCCCTTCGAAGGCTGTCCACAGACTGCTGCCAAACCCGAAACGGTGGGCGTCGGCGAGTAGCACGGGTGTGCCCAGCGTAGAATAACCGTGATCCGGGAAATAGCGCAATCGAACGTACGTGCGTCCAGACAAATACACGACCCAGCAGACTACTACCAGCCAAGCCGGGCTTTTCAGCGTAGCAGTAAAGAATCTGCCAAAGCCATCCCGCCTGTCTTTCAGCGCAAGGTACTCCTTCGTGATCCACCATAAGCACACAAATCCCGCCGTCATCAAGGCTCGCTCATCTACCAGAAACGAGGTAAGCAGACTGAGCGAAAACAGGATGGGCTGCCGCGTGACCAAACACACCAACAGAAAAAAACAGGCAAATCCATCTCCGTAGCCGATGACATCCACAAAGCCGAACGACCCGACCAACAGGTTAGCGATGGCCAGCGTGAAAAGGGCGGTCTGCACTTTATCCTTCGAAAAGCTAAAATAGAGTTTGGCCGAAAGGTAGATGAACAAAATGCCTAGCACCGCCTGAATGACGAGTATCAACACAATATTGTGGCCAGTCAGCCAGGATAGCACGGGCAAGAACCAGCGAAAAATCATATTCTCGCGGCGAATATATACATCGACTTTGGTCGGGTGTAACAGGTCGTGCGACTGTATTTCTATGAAAGCCCAAGCATCGATGACATTTAGGCCATTGAGGTGACCATACAACAATGAGTAGGCTGGAAATGCTAAAAAAATTGAAATGGCTACGCTAACGAATGTTAGTTTCCAAAGCCAATTCGGTGCTCCTAAGCGGCGTTCGAGCCAGAAAAAGAAAGTATGGTAAAGGGCACTTAGTGATATTCGGTGTGGCATAGACTCTACGTCTGATAAGTTCGAAGCGGCAAATTAAGGCAATTTTAGGCGTTTGGGACGAAGTGAATTTCGTTTCCAGTAATATATTTGCTTGCTTTGCTTCCCTCCAAAACGGCCTCCCAATAGTGTCTCGACCTTCTGTTTCGCACCGTAATAACTTTTGGTCAATCATCCAAAGGCTGGGACTCGATGGCTTTATTCTGGCGCTTTTTGGGGTGATCTTTCTGGCCTGGCTTTGGCCGTATCCGGGTACTTCGTCGGCCCCTGTGCCGCTGGGAAAAGTGGCGGGCTACGGCGTGACGATCATTTTCTTTTTTTACGGTCTGAAGCTTAATCTGAGCCAGTTGCGCGTCGGACTGGGCAATCCAAAGCTGCATTTGCTGATTCATACCGCCACCTTTCTGCTTTTTCCCTTGCTGATTTTAGCGGTAAAGCCCTTTTTCCAAAGTACCGAAAGCCAAACGCTGTGGCTGGGGATTTTTTTTCTGGCGGCACTGCCGGGTACGGTGTCGTCGGCGGTAGTTATGGTATCGCTGGCCGGGGGTAACATCCCCGCCGCTATTTTCAACGCCAGCATTTCCAGCTTGCTGGGCGTGTTTATTACGCCGCTGTGGATGGGTCTGTTGATGAATACCGCCTCAGCCAGTTTCGATATGGAAGAAGTGATCCTGAAACTGATCGTTCAGGTACTGCTGCCCGTCATGGCGGGAATGCTGATGCATCGGTTTTGGGGTGAAATTGCTGAAAAGTACCGCAAAGAACTGGGCAACTTTGATAAGAGCGTGATTCTGCTGATCGTTTACACCAGCTTCTGTGAATCCTTCGATAGCGGCGTATTTTCGCTACTAGGCTGGCGGGAACTTCTGTGGCTTTGGCTTGGGATGATTGTCCTATTCTTTTTAGTGTATGGAATCGTTTCGTTTACCGCTAAAATATTGAAATTTAAGCCTGAGGATCGAATTACGGCCTTATTCTGCGGCTCCAAAAAATCACTCATACAGGGAGCGGTAATGTCAAAGGTGCTTTTTGCAGGTCTGCCTAGCGCCGGAATTTTATTGCTACCAATTTTGCTTTATCATGCCTCTCAACTCGTTATCGTAAGTTCCATCGCGCAGCGATTGCGGCGAGAAAGGTAAATGTACTTTGGACGTTAGACGTTGGATGTTGGACACTTAGTTTTGAACTCTGAATAAATCTAGCCACCAACGAACCAGTCCAAAATCCAACGTCCAAAATCCACTACTATGCTCAAAATTATTTTCATGGGAACGCCCGAATTCGCGGTGCCAAGTCTGCAAATACTGGTTGAAAAGGGCTGCGAGGTCGTAGCAGTTATCACCGCCCCTGATCGCCCGGCGGGCCGGGGCCAAAAACTGAACGAATCGCCCGTGAAGCAATACGCTGTGGCGAATAATATTCCGGTGCTGCAACCAGAGAAGTTGCGCAACCCTGATTTTTTAGAACGGCTCCGCGCCCTGAATGCCGATTTACAAGTCGTAGTGGCATTCAGGATGCTACCTGAGGTGGTGTGGGCCATGCCGCGACTGGGTACTTTCAATCTCCATGCCTCACTACTACCCGACTATCGGGGCGCAGCACCCATTAATTGGGCGATCATGAATGGTGAAACCGTGACGGGCGCGACGACCTTTTTTATTGAAAAGGAAATCGACACCGGGAAAATTATTTTTCAGGAAAAAGAAGAAATCACCTCCGACGACACGGCAGGTTCGCTGTACGAAAGGCTGATGGAGAAAGGCGCAGCACTCGTCTTGCGAACCGTGCGGGCTATCGCGGTTGGAGACTACCCGCAGATTCCGCAGCCGCCGATGCGGACAGGAAAAGAAGCCCCCAAACTTTTCCGCGAAAACTGCGAAATCGACTGGAACCGCCCTGCCGCCGAGGTCAGAAACTTCGTGCGTGGTTTGTCGCCATACCCGGCGGCCTGGACAACGCTGAACGGAATGAATTGCAAACTTTATGCGGTGGCAGTAGTTGAAGAAGGATTGCCGAACGGTTCAACAGAACCAGGCACTTACCGCACCGACCAAAAGAACTTTCTGCATTTTCGAGCCGCCAATGGCTGGATTTCTGCACGCGAATTGCAGTTGGAAGGGAAAAGACGAATGAAAATTGACGAACTCCTGCGAGGGTATCGGTTGCCGTAATCTCGCAAGCGCGCAAAGTCGGGACGCCGAATCGCCCAGAATAAAAGCCAATCAATTGTCGGGCCTTCTAGGGCTTGTAACATGCAAAAGAATATGGACATATCCCTCATCGTAGCTGCCGCTGAGAATGGCGTCATTGGTAGAGATAACAGACTACTTTGGCGGCTGTCGGACGATTTGAAGCGCTTCAAAAGGTTGACAATAGGCCACCCGATTATCATGGGACGCAAAACCTACGACTCCATCGGTAAGCCACTGCCGGGCCGAACCTCAATCGTCATCACCCGCTCACAAGATTTTTCAGCGGAGGGTGTGCTGGTCGGGCATTCTCTTGAAGAAGCTATTGAAGAAGCTAAAACTCTGGGGGCCGAGGAGATTTTTATCATCGGTGGCGGCGAAATATACAAAGAAGCGTTAGCGCGAAAGCTGGCCAATAAAATCTACCTCACGCGGGTGCAAACCAAAATCGATGGGGATACGTACTTTATAATTCCGAACCTTTTCGATTGGGAAATTATTGAGAATGACCTTCATCCGGCAGACGAGCGCCACGATTACCCTTTTCAATTTGTCGATCTGACACTAAAAACAGCGCCCTGACTTTTCAATTCTGTTTATAATAGCTATTATTGGGGCTGATAGACAAATACACACAATATGACTGCAACAATACAAGCACCCACTAAGACTTTAAAATTACAACTAACTACTCCTGTCATTGATGATCGCCCGATCTATGTTTCGGGCAATTTTTGCGACTGGATCGGCAACATCGACCGTTTCAAAATGGAGAAAGTAGCACCCGGCTGCTACGAGTTTACTTTCCCCGCCGAAATCGATCTTCCCGAAAATCTGGAATACAAGTACACCAAGGGCGACTGGAATCACGTCGAACTCGACACTGGAGGCACAGCCCCGCTCAACCGCTCGGCCACGTTGGGGCAGGTCGATACGATACAGGATTTTGTTCCCCACTGGCGGGAGGAAGGCGTTTCGCTCAATGACGACCTGATGCCCGTCACCGAACTGCTGTCTGAATCCTATGAAATTCCGCAGCTTGCTACCAATCGCCGCATTCAGGTACTGCTACCGCATAACTACCACGAGCAACCCGACCGCCATTATCCAACATTGTACCTGACCGACGCGCAGAATCTTTTCGGCGAAGGCTCGTCCTACGGCAATTGGAGCATTGACCGCAAACTGGCAGTACTTTCGGCAAGGGGGCGAGGCGACGTCATCATCATCGCCATTGACCACGGCGACAAGGAGCGCATTCGGGAGTTTTCGCCTTATGATACCAAACGCCACGGTAAGGGTAAAGGCAAGGATTTTTTGAAATTTATTACGAGAACTCTAAAACCAGAAATCGATAACAAGTACCGCACCTTGCCCGATCGCCTCAATACGGGCATTGGCGGTAGCTCTTTGGGCGGCTTGCTGGCGGCCTACGCTGGACTTATGCACCCACTGGTATTCAGCAAACTGATGATTTTCTCGCCTTCACTCTGGCTGTCACCCCGCATCTATTTTGACGCGGTTCATTTTTTCGAACCATTCGAAAGTCGTATGTACCTCTACGGCGGCAAGCGTGAAGGGACCAACATGGTCAGGAACCTGGAATCGCTTTACGAAACCCTCGGACAGCAAGGCTTCGGCTATGATCGCGTCCACCTCAACCTCGAAATCGACCCGCTAGGCAAACACAACGAAGCCCGCTGGGGTGAAGAATTCCCGCGGGCGTTGGAGTGGCTTTACTATTAATTGGGAATTAGTGAATTTTGAATGATAAAATAGCTTGAATACTAAGTCTAGTATTCTATCATTCACACATTCTATCATTCAAAATTATAATATAAACTGACTCAGATCCCGGTTCTGCACTAGTTTGGAGAGCTTTTCTCCAACCAGGTCTTTCGTGACGGTCACCAGGGAGTTGGGGCCGATTTCGTCAGGAATATCGAACATGAAATCGTTGAGCAGTGAACTCATGACCGTTTGCAGTCGGCGAGCACCGATGTTTTCGACTTCGCTGTTGACGTCGAAGGCAATTTTGGCAATCTCGCGGATGGCGTCTTCTTCGAATTCCAGGTCGACTTCCTCAGTTTTCATCATAGCAATGTACTGCTTGGTCAGGGCATTCTTAGGAGCCTTCAGAATTTGGTAAAAATCGTCCTGAGTGAGGCTTTGCAGTTCCACCCGAATCGGAAAGCGTCCCTGCAATTCAGGGATAAGATCCGAAGGCTTGGATACGTGAAAGGCCCCGGCGGCGATAAACAAAACGTGGTCGGTGTTGACAATGCCGTGCTTGGTATTCACGGCGCTTCCTTCCACGATGGGTAGCAAGTCGCGCTGTACACCCTCGCGGCTCACATCGGGACCGCCGCCCCCACCCGAGCGGCTGGTGGCGACCTTGTCGATTTCGTCTATGAAAATAATCCCAAGATTTTCGGCCTTCTGAATGGCTTCAGATTTAACCTCGTCCATATCGATGAGCTTAGAGGCCTCCTCTTCGAGAAGTAGCATTTTGGCTTCGGCTACGGTCACTTTGCGCTTTTTGCCCCGGCTTGGCATCATGTTGCCGATCATTTCCTGAATATTCATCATTGACACGTCGTCGATCGCGCCGCCGATCATGCCCACGTTGGGCCCACCGCTTTGCTGGACCTCAATCTCGATCTTGCGGTCGTCCAGTTCACCGTTGCGGATTTTCTCCCGGAAACGCTCGCGGGTACGTTGGTTGAGTTCCTGGTCGCTATCGGGCATAGAATCGGAATTGGCAGCACCATTCTCAAAACTAACGCCAGAGGTGCCCGAGGCACCTGACGAGTGCATCGGCGGAATCAGAATATCCAGAATTGAGTCCTCGACCATTTGCTCGGCTCGGATTTTTACTTCCTCTTTCTTCTGCGCCTTCACCATCCCGACGGCCTGCTCCACTAAGTCGCGCACCATGCTCTCCACATCACGGCCCACGTAGCCTACCTCGGTAAACTTGGAGGCTTCCACTTTCACGAAAGGTGCATCAGCGATTTTGGCTAGCCGCCGGGCAATCTCGGTCTTACCCACGCCCGTCGCGCCAATCATCAAAATATTGTTAGGGATAATCTCATTCTGCATATCCTCGGGACTGTTCATCCGCCGCCAGCGGTTGCGCAGGGCAATAGCCACGTTGCGCTTGGCGTCGTGTTGCCCGATGATGTATTGATCCAGTTCGGCCACAATCTGCCGAGGGGTTAATTTCTCTAAGTGTTCAGTCATTATTGGCTATTGGGCCTCGGCTACGCTCAGCCTGACAAGGCTTTCGGCTTTCGGCCTTTTCTATTTTATGAAATTGGAAATTAGTGGTAAACTACCACCAGTAGATGGTCTTTTCCTTTTTTTAAATTCTGTTTTATAATGAGTTGCTTCCACAAACTTAACTCTGGCTCAAACTCTATGCCTTTGTGCCTTTGCCACTTTGTGCCTTCATTCCAAAACAACCATACCCGCCCAAATTCTCCGTCATTTTTGCAGACTGACATTCATCCCAAAAGTACTTATTCCCATCCCAGCCGCCAGTTGCGAACGACCGAAGATGAACTCGAACTGTTTCACTTTCAACCATCCGCCAAAAGAAATACCCGACAAGCCACCTGTCTCCCGCAGCCGCAATTCCTGTCGTAACAGATGGTCATATCCCAGCATGAGGCGAAATTTTGGATGAAGTAAAATTTCCGCCCCGGCCGTCAAATGCCGCAGTAGCTTCTCAGGAACAGCGATTTTTCGCGGAATGCGATTGCCGTTGTTGTCAAAGTCAAAAAACAGGGCCGGGTCGTTGTACACTTGGTCGAAGGCATTGAGGTGATGCGCGGTCAATGATATACGCAGCGGCATGTATTCAGGCTTAAATGTCATGCCAATACGGACATCGAAGGGGAGGGGAGGAGCGTCGCCTCCGGCGTAGTTCTGTCGCAAAAACCCCAAATTCTTCACCACAAATCCGGCGGTTAAATCACGCTTTGGATGCTTGAACACCGCGCCCCAATCCAGCGCTAGCCCCCACAGCCGGTAGTTTTCCAGCGACGAGCCGACCATTTTAACCGCGCCGCCCACAGTAATGTTCTGAATGGTATTGCCATAGCCCACCGACAGCGCGTAGTCTGCCGCCCGAAATTCGCCGATGGCGTTGCCTAAATCGTCGGTCTGCGTCAGGGTGCCGTAATTGAGGTACTGGACTCCTCCGGCCCACACGCCCTTTATTTTTTTGAAGGAGTGCACATAGGCCAAATTTACCAGTCGCGTATCGGCCAGATAGGGCATGACCGATAGTGCCAGATTTTTGGATTTTGCGCTATCCAACAAAGCAGGGTTTTGAATAAAAAGCGTGGATTCTGAGCCCGGCAATGTAAAATGCCGCGAACCCAGAGCGGCCAGACGGGCATTGGCGGGTAGTTGTAGGAAAGTGAGACCCGCGCGTCCGCCCGTCGGTTGGGCGGCACAGGTAGTACCCAAAAGTACCCACAGTAGCCAAAGCGTCATTCCCCATTGCGGGTGCTTGCGTAGTACTACTCTTGCAATCCTATATCGTTTCTGTAAATTGCCCGTAATCCTGATTTAAGGTTGTGAAAAGTAAAAGTACGATTGAAATAAAGAATATGAAAACGCGCAACGCGACGACTGAAAGAACCGAAGTTTTGGATAAAAAGAATGCCGAAGCCCTGCTGGGCGGCGGCGAGAAGCGAATCGAGGCGCAACACAAAAAGGGAAAATTAACCGCCCGCGAGCGTGTCGAATTACTGATGGACGAAGGCTCGTTTGAGGAAATCGGAAAATTTGTCACGCACCGCGCCAAAGACTTTGGCCTGGATAAAGAGCACTATTTGGGCGATGGCGTAATTACGGGCTACGGTACCATTGCCGGACGGCTTACCTATGTTTTCGCACAGGATTTTACGGTCTTTGGTGGCTCGCTGTCCGAAACTCACGCCGAGAAAATTATCAAAATTATGGACATGGCCCTGAAAAATGGCGCGCCCGTTGTCGGGTTAAACGACTCGGGTGGGGCCAGGATTCAGGAAGGGGTAGTTTCGCTGGCAGGCTACGCCGATATCTTCTACAAAAATACCCTGGCCTCGGGCGTCATTCCGCAGATTTCGGCCGTGATGGGCCCCTGTGCGGGTGGAGCGGTGTATTCTCCGGCCATTACCGACTTCATCATGATGGTCGAGAACACCAGCTACATGTTTGTGACGGGGCCGAACGTAGTCAAGACTGTGACCCATGAGGACGTGACTTCCGAAGAACTCGGCGGGGCAATGACACACGCCACCAAGTCGGGTGTAACGCACTTTGTGGCGGCCAACGAAGTGCAATGCATCGAGTATCTAAAAAAACTACTCAGCTACGTTCCCCAGAATTGCGAGGACGACGTGCCGCGGCTTCCTTACGAAACAAGTAACGAGTCACGTCCCGCCCTAGACAACATTATTCCCGAAAATCCCAACCAACCCTACGACATCCGGGAAGTTATCGAAGAACTAGCCGATGCGGGTAGCTTCTTCGAAGTCCATAAGTACTTTGCCGAGAATATCGTGGTAGGTTTTGCCAGACTAGCGGGACGAAGCATTGGCATCGTGGCCAACCAACCCGCCGTTTTGGCCGGAGTACTGGACATCAACGCCAGTCAAAAAGCTGCCCGCTTCGTGCGTTTTTGCGATAGTTTCAACATCCCGCTGCTGGTACTGGAAGACGTACCCGGCTTCCTGCCCGGCACCGATCAGGAATGGAATGCCATCATCACCAATGGGGCCAAACTACTCTACGCTTTCTGCGAGGCCACCGTGCCTCGCATCACGGTCATCACCCGCAAAGCCTACGGTGGGGCTTATGATGTAATGAATTCCAAGCACATCGGGGCCGATATGAACTACGCCTGGCCTACCGCCGAAATCGCCGTAATGGGTGTGAGCGGCGCGGCCGAGATTATTTTCAAGAAAGAAATTGCCGAAGCCGAAGACCCGGCGGCGAAGTTGCAGGAGAAAGTGGACGAATACACCCGCAAATTTGCCAACCCCTACCGCGCCGCCCAACGCGGTTACGTGGACGAGGTAGTTTATCCCTCCCAAACCCGCGAAAAACTAATCCGTGCCTTCGCTATGCTTGAAAACAAGGTGGACGTCCTGCCGAAGAAAAAACACGGAAACATTCCGTTGTAGAGCGACAAAGTACGAAAAGGTCAAGGGTAAAACGGTAAAACGGTAAACGGTTCGCGGATTTCAACTGGATGTATCAGGAAATCGTAGAACCTCGTTTGACCTTTAGCCCTTTAACCGTTGACCTAATTCTGCTCCTTGATAACCTTGACAAACCGCTTCAATTCTTCGTGGCGTTCTTCGTCAGCTTCGGGGTAGTTCATATCCATTTTACCTAGCTCTGCTGCGATAATTTGACCGACGATCAGGCGCATGTTCTTCTTATCGTCGGCAGGAATGACGTACCAGGGGGCGGTTTCGGTGGCGGTGGCGTTGATGGCTTCCTCGTAGGCTTGCTGGTAATCGTCCCAGAATTCTCGCTCCTTCACGTCGCCTTCCTCAAACTTCCAGTTTTTGGACGGATTGTCGATGCGGTCGATGAGGCGCTCGGCTTGCTCTTTCTTGGAAACATTCAGGAAAAATTTGATGACCCGAATGCCATTGTTGTACAGGTAGTTTTCCGAATTCCTGATGTCCTGGTAACGCTGTTCCCAGAGGGTGTACATATTTTCCGTGAATTCCTGGGGTAGTCGCTGTACATTGGTTACGATTTCGGGATGCACTTTTACGACCAGTACTTCCTCGTAGTAGCTGCGGTTGAACACCGTGATACTGCCGCGCTGAGGCAGAAGTACCGAGGTGCGCCACATGAAGTCGTGTTCGAGTTCGTTCTCGCTGGGCCGCTTGAAGGAATGTACCTTGACGCCAATGGGGTTGACACCCGCAAACACGCGCTTCAAAGTACCGTCTTTGCCCGCCGCGTCCATAGCCTGAAAAATCACCAACAGCCCATAGCGGTTGTGGGCGTACATCATGCTTTGCAGGTCGTCGAGCGCGTCGGAGTTGTCGGCCAAGATATCCTTGTAGTCGTCCTTATCCTTATAAATTTCGGAAATCTTGGTGTCCAGCTCTTTGAGCTTGAATTCTTTGCTTCCGTCGTAACGGAAGTCGTCGGGGTTTACCATTTTCAATTTTGAATGAGTGAATGGGTTGTTAATAGGGTTATGGGTCGCGGAGGC
>NZ_JBGSXF010000346.1:0-2438 GCF_041751555.1 Persicitalea sp.
CAGGCTTACCGCTTCGGCGGGGTCGATTCTATCGGGAACCGGCACCAGGTGCGTGGCGGGACGGATGCAGTAGTCGGCATTGCCCCCAATCTGGCTCAGGTCGGCCACCCG
Source organism: Persicitalea sp. (assembly GCF_041751555.1). NCBI lineage: Bacteria > Pseudomonadati > Bacteroidota > Cytophagia > Cytophagales > Spirosomataceae > Persicitalea > Persicitalea sp. The sequence goes on from NZ_JBGSXF010000346.1 coordinate 112, forward strand.
CAGACCGGGCTGAAAACCAGTCACGCCTTCGCCCACTTTATCGATTACCCCGACCACATCGTAACCGAGGGTGAAGGGTGGCTCTACCGATAAAAAGGGGTACAATCCCCGGCGAATGAAAGTATCGGTAGACACCACGCTCGAGGCTTCGACCCGGATGCGTACTTCGCCCGTCTGTGGTTCGGGAAGACTGGTTTCGTTTATTATCCGAATGAGATCGGGGGCACCAAAGGCTGTTGCAATGACTCGACGATTTTTCATATTTTTAAGCTGACTTTTCATTGGAGCGTTCACCCGGTTGCGCATGAGATAGCGCGAAAAAATCCACACTTTTGTATATACTCCTCGCTAGGAGATTTTCAAGGCTATGGCGATGCATCCATTTGAAGTGAAAGTGTAGTGTTTTTATAATACTTACTTTAATAGAACACTTACCAGATTATAACATAAAAATATGAGTTCCTCTTCTGAAAAAAAAAATTCAAATGTTGACGAATCAGTCTCCCTTGGCGAGGTGCTGGATTTCTTTTCTGAGCGGTGGGTGCTACTGGCTATCAATAGCTTAATGGGCGGTTCGCGCCATTTTAACGAACTTGGCCGTGATTGCGGGGGGGCCAGCGGAAAGGTGCTGATTCAGAAGTTAGGGAAGATGGAGCAGCTAGGCATTGTGGAGCGGACAGTGCTTTCGGTCACACCACCCAGTACGAGTTACGCTCTCACGTCTAAGGGTTTTTTGTTGCGCCCTGTCATCGGGGCCATTGACGGCTGGGCAAGGAGGTACCTACCCGCCCCGTTGGATTGGGATTCTAATCAGGGCGGGGAAGGGGCCCACGAAGGCAAGCAACCCATTCAGCTATTGCAGCAGAAGTGGGTTCTCCGCATCGTACTGGCGTTGCTGGAGTCGGGAAGTGCCGGGTACAACGAGCTAAGCCGCTTCGTAGGCGTCAACGTGACCACGCTGGGTCATCGGCTGCGTGAGATGGAAGCCGGGGGCTTGATCGACCGAACGGTTGTGACCAGCAAACCACTCCGCTACAGTTATACGCTCACGGCGGCGGGAGCGGCACTGCAAACCGTTATCGAAGCCACCGGGCAGTGGGTTAGCCAAGTTGGTGGCGGGCCGACGGATTAGAAACGGAAAATCGCATTCAAACCCATACTAGCCGATGACGCCAACGAACGGTAATTGGGGCTCATGCGTCGTTTTTTCAAACTGGCGGATTTGATCGATCAATCCGCCAAATGATGAACTTGTTGCTGTTTGCACTGGCGAGGCAAATATCGAGGGTGTAGAAGCAATCAGAACTAACAAAATGCCCGTTAATTCAGGTGCGTTTTTAATTATTCAAAAAAGGCACTCTGAGGAGAGAATATTCACCATTGGTTACGTTTATATTTTGTCGGTCTATAAACCCATAAATTATATTCTCAGATATACTACTACACAAATTCGATTATGGCATTTTTGATTCTAATCTTGTCCAAGTATTGGTCAAAATCCTTCCAGGTAACAAACTGACTGCAAATCACATGAAGTCCGCTCCTGAAAACCGACACCGCTGGGTATCTGTCGCCATTTCGATACCTAACGGTTCTGGGCTTGCGCCTTTATTTTACTAAGTTTGTCGTAGAGAGTCATGCGGGATTTTTGATGGTTTGGTCACTACAAAAATCACCATAATGGCTCTCTTTTTCAATGGTTCATCTCAAATTGTCCAGTGCTATAATTTTCATTAAAAAGGTACAGACGAAGTGAATTAAAAATTTGTACCTTGAAATCTTCTACTTCGCGAAGTCTTAAAATGTTGAAAATCAATTTAAAATGACATATTGGAAACGAAAAGTCAAAAAATACACTGATGGAATTATTGTATAGAATACTACTTGTTGTGGTAGGCATAATAAATATTTTGCCTGGAATTTTGGCTTTTCTACCTTCTAAAATTTCAAAGTCTTATGGAATTGAAATCCCTAACGTAAACTTTGAGTTGTTATTGAGACACAGGGCTGCAATGTTTGGACTTATTGGTGGGATTATGATATATTCTGCTATTTCCAAAAGGTTGTACGAAGTATCTACTTTTATTGGGCTATTTAGTATGGGTACTTTTATAATACTTTACTTTGTATTGGGCAATTCTGTTAATATAGAACTTAAAAAGGTAATGCTATTTGATATTGTAGCAATTGTCATTCTACTATTAGGCTACGTTTTATATAAGTTTTTGGTAATTGTTTAGGTACGCATTTTGCTATTTACTTTTCATGGCAGAGACAGATGACATCGGGATCTTTAAAGCGTTGGTGCACAGCTTGCTGGCTGAGGT
>NZ_JBGSXF010000347.1:0-6471 GCF_041751555.1 Persicitalea sp.
GAAATGGATGGGCTGGCACCCGGCATTCCGCATTTTGCGCCGAAGGCTAAGCGGGTCATTTATTTGTTTCAAAACGGCGCGCCCTCGCAGCAGGAGCTTTTTGACTACAAACCCAAACTCCGTGACTTACAGGGAGAGGAGATTCCGCCCTCGATACGTGGTGATCAGCGGCTCACGGGCATGACCGCCAATCAGGCGTCGTTTCCGCTGGTGGGTTCGTTCGTGGATTTCCAGCAGTATGGGCAGTCGCGGGCGTGGGTGAGTAGTCTGATGCCCTACACAGCCAAGATTGTGGACGATTTATGTTTCGTGCAGTCGATGTACACGGAGGCGATCAACCACGATCCGGCTTTGACTTTCATCCAAACGGGTTCGCAGCAGGGTAATCGTCCCAGCATGGGTTCTTGGCTGAGTTATGGCCTGGGCAATGAAAATAAGAACTTGCCAACCTTCACCGTCCTGCTGTCGCGGGGCGTGGGCAACGGGCAGGGGGTTTACTCCAAACTATGGTCGAGCGGCTTTCTGGACTCGGTGCATCAGGGCGTGCAATTCAGCAAGGGCGAAGACCCGGTACTGTACCTTAGCGACCCGGCGGGCATGAACCGCACAGACCGCCGCGAAATGCTGGACAACCTGTCGGAACTGAACGACCTTTCCTACCAGGAATTCGGCGACCCTGAAATCGCGGCCAAGGTCAAGCAGTACGAAATGGCCTATCGGATGCAAACCGCAGTACCCGAGGTGATGGATTTGTCCAAAGAGTCCGACGACATAGTGAAGTTGTACGGCCCGGATTGCCTGGTGCCGGGTACTTATGCGGCCAACTGTCTGTTGGCCCGCAAACTGTCCGAAAATGGTGTCCGTTTCGTGCAGCTTTACCACCAGGGCTGGGATCAGCACGGCGACCTGCCTTACGAAATCACCCAGCAAGCCAAAGACGTCGACCAGGCTTCCGCCGCCCTGGTAACCGATCTCAAACAACGCGGAATGCTGGACGAAACGCTGGTGATTTGGGGCGGCGAGTTTGGCCGCACCAGCTATACGCAGGGCAAGCTCACTGCCGACAATTATGGCCGCGACCACCACCCGCGCTGCTTCACGATTTGGATGGCGGGCGGCGGCATCAAGCCGGGCATGGTCTACGGCGAAACCGACGATTTTGGCTATAACATCGCCCGCAACCCCGTACACGTTCATGATTTTCAGGCTACCGTGCTACACCAGTTGGGGCTGGATCACGAAAAATTGATTTTCAAACACTTGGGACGTCGCTACCGCCTGACGGATGTATCGGGGAAGGTAGTTAGGGATATATTATCTTAATTTTGAATGAATGACGGGTCAGCCCGTGCTGTGAGTGAATGATAGAATAAAAATTAGAGTCGTTGCTGAAAACCTCCTGCTTGGACTCACCGTCACGATTGCTTTCCTTTTGATCTTTGAAAGCAAACTGGTAGTTCCCGTTTGGCTGCAAAGCGTAGGGCGGCTGCACCCGATGCTATTGCATTTCCCATTGGTGTTGCTGATGGTAGCGGTGCTTCTGGAATTCTTCCGCTTTTCACCAGCCAACGCCGAAAACGCTTTCTACCAAAATTTTTCCCGAAACTTTCTTTTGAGCGGAGCCTTGCTAGCGGCGGTGACGGTCGTGATGGGCCTTTTCCTGGCGCAGGAAGAAGGCTACTCGGGCGACACTCTTTTCTGGCATAAATGGACGGGGGCGGGTATCTTTTTCCTATCGGCAGGGCTGTACTTTGTGCGGAATGCCAGTTGGTACAAAGTACCTGTGGCGCGGGCGGGCGGCGGCGTACTGCTGCTGGCGTTGGTGCTGGGAGGACATTTTGGGGCGTCGCTCACGCACGGCGACGACTACGTGCTGGCGCCTTTCAAGAGCGATGAGGAAACTGCCCCCGTGCCGTTCGACGAAGCTCTGGTTTTTGCCGATGTCATCCAGCCTATTTTCAACCAAAAGTGCATTGGCTGCCACAACGCCGACAAGAAAAAGGGGGGCTTGCTGCTGACCAGCGCCGAAGCGATGATGTTGGGTGGCAAAAATGGGGAGTTTTTCGTAGCGGGTCAGCCGGAAATTAGTCTGTTGCTGCAAAGAATTCATCTACCGATGGATGAGAAAAAGCATATGCCGCCTTCGGGCAAAACCCAACTCGCCGACGTAGAAATGCAGCTTTTGGCGCTGTGGGTGCAGCAGCACAAAGACTTTAAACAAAAAGTAGCCGACCTGCCCGTCGGCGATTCGCTACGGCTATTGGCCGCCGCCCGCCTACAGCCCGTTGCCTCGGCCACCGAAATATTTACCTTTGCCGCACCCGATGAGGAGCAGGTAGAGGAGTTGAACAGCGACTACCGAACGGTGTCATTTTTGGCGCGGCAGTCGCCCGCTTTGGTAGTCAACATTTATAACAAAAATCAGTACGCCGCGCAGAAGTTGGAAGAGTTGAGACCTGTCCGAATGCAGATAGTAAGTCTGAACCTCAGCAAGATGCCCGTGGAAGACGAGGAGTTAGCCATCGTAGCGACTTTTGAAAATTTGCGGAAGTTGAACCTGAACTTTACCGACATCAGCGCGCAGGGACTGCACGCATTGGCCGCGATGCCGCACCTTAAAACGCTGACTCTCTCTGGCACCAAGCTCGACTTCAACGATTTGCAGACTCAATTAGGTAGTTTTAAGGCGCTGGAAAGCGTTTCGGTCTGGGATGCGGGTTTGTCGGGCAAGCAGATTGCGCAATTAAAAAAAGCGCGACCGGATATTGACATCATCGGCGGCTTCGTGGATGATGGAGAATCTCCTCTGAAACTCAATCCGCCGCAGGAAGGCAACGCTACCACGATTTTCGAAAAAGACATTGCCCTGCGTTTACAGCATCCAATTCGCGGAACCACCATCCGGTTCACTACCGACGGCAGCGAACCGGACAGCGTATCATCGCCCGTGTTCAAAGGAAATATCATCCTGAAAGAACCTGCCACAATCAAAGCCAAAGCCTTTAAGGCGGGTTGGTTGGGCAGCGAAACGGCTACATTTGATTTTTTCAAATGTAGCCACAAACCAGATAGCCTGCGGCTGCTGTATCCGCTCAATCGTGTCCACCTGGCGGAAGGGGCCGAAACTTTCTTCAATAAAAAACTCGGGGCCATTGGTGCCAATAATCCGGCCTGGGCCAACTTCTGGGCTGGAGTCAGGGACAACGACCTGGGTCTGGTTGCTACTTTCAAGCAACCCGTTACCATTTCATCAGTGGGATTGCACTACATGATCGAGGAGGACACGGGTATTTTTCCGCCCGAGTGGGTGGAGATTTGGGGTGGAGAAAGCGAAGTGGATGCCAAACTACTAGCTAAGGTAAAGCCGAAGCAGCCCCAAAAAGGCGACTTTGAGTCTCTCCAATCAATTGCCGGGACTTTCAAGCCTCAATCAGTTAGTTACTTGAAAATTGTCGCCCGGCCTGTCGCTGAAATCCCGGAACATAATACCAGGAAGGGGAAAAAGGCGCTATTGCTGGTCGATGAGATGTTTATCAATTGAGTTCGGGGTAAGAATTTTAATTCAGGATAGCTTACCAGGCCCCTTTTGATTAATTTTAAGCCAACAGCAATCTTAGAAACACTGCCATGACAACACTAACCATCGATACCAAAGACCAAGAAGTGCTTAAAGCCGTCAAAGCTCTCTTGAAAGGCTTTGAAGTACCTTTCGAAGTAGAATTGGATAGTCCCTACGACCCCGAATTTGTGGCTAAAATAAAAAAAAGCCAGCAACAAGTTAAGGAAGGCAAAACCGTCAAGATAGCGCTTGACGATATATGGAAATAGAGTACACATTCCAGGCCAATGAAGATTTGGCGTATTGGAAGAAAACGAACAACCGAAAGGTTTTGAAGAGGATTCGTGCACTGATCGAGTCTCTTCTGGAAAATACCTTCGAAGGAATTGGAAAGCCCGAACCCCTAAAACATGATTTATCAGGTTGCTGGTCTCGTAGAATCGACCGGGAACACCGCATCGTTTACTCAATAGATGGCAACACAGTTGAAATTCTTTCCCTGAGAGGACATTACTAAAACCGCTGCACCCGTACATTGGATTCTACATCGAAATTAATAGGCATGGTGAATCGCTGTTTGGCGGCTCGCCCTTTATAATTGCCGGGCTGCCATTTGCCATCCATCTGCTTAATTACCCGCAGGCTTTCTTCATTCAGGCTTTCTCCGGCCCCATTTTCAATTTTGTAATCGCTGAATCGGCCATTATCGTTCACCATGAACGAGACCACAACCTTTCCGGTCTTGCTGTTTCGCATAGCATCGGCAGGATAGCGGATGGTCCTTACGAGAAACTTGTACATTTCCTGCAACCCTTCAGTGTATTGCGGTGCCACGGGAAACTCGCTTTCGTAAGCGATTTCCTTTCCAGCCAGAACATTCTTGCCGCGCACAAACTTGCCATTTTCATAAAACTCTTCAAAAACCAAAGTACTATCGGCCAGTTGTCCGACCCAGCGCCCCTGCTTGCGACTATCAACTACCTTCCCCTGCTCGAAAATTTCCAGGTCGTTTAGCGGGTGGCCGACTAGCCTGGCCCAGCCATTGCCGTCGGTCACGAGCGGTGTCCCGTCGCGGCCCCACACTTCCCAAATCACCGTTCCCGTGGCGGGATTGGTTTCCAATACACTTTGTACCAGCCCTGTATCGTGCCAGATCGTCGTACTGGTCGTGCCATCGACGTGCGTCTCGTAGGTGCGCAGCGTTCCGCTCAGGTAGTAGTTTTTGCGCAAGAAAGGCGTCTGACTGGGGCCCGAAAAGGCAGCCAGCGAAAGAAGCCTGCCATCTTCCTGACGCACAATTTCCTCCCAACCGCCTTCTTGATCGCCCAGACGGGTAGTGGCAGAGATGGCGCGCACCGAATCCAGGCCATTGATCCCGTGCAATTTTACCCAGATTTCCGACTCGTCATAAGGCAGCGTCGTAATAGTTTTCCAGCCGTTCCGGCGTTTTTGCTCGTATTGTACCTCGGCGCGAACCATGCCGTATTCGTCCACCGGAATGACGCTGCGGTACTCGTATTTGCTCTCGTCTTTGGTTGGTGCCTGGTTCTTGTCGAAGTACTCGTAAAGTACTTGTTCGGCCGGGTCGTAATTTGGGATGGGCGGGGAGCGAAAAAAGACGGGGTAGGTGATTTCCTGACGCACCGCTTTCCCATCCTTACGAGCAGGTTGCCAGGCGCGGTACAAGCCCAAAACCCGCAACGTCTCCTGGTTGCATAGACTGTCAATGGATTTGACTACTTCCATATTCGTAAAGTGGCCATCCGGCTCTACGATGCCCTTTACGTACACGCCGCCGTTGAGTCCCTTGGCCGCAGCCACGATCGGGACTTGCAGATTGGCCGTGATGAATTGATTGAGTAAGGTCGTCCCGCCAGTAGGGTTGGCGGACTGCTCCACTTCCTGGCTTTGGTACACCGTTTGGCCAAAGACGGACGCGTGGATCAGCGTCAGGAGTAGTAGAATATTTCTCATTGGCGTAGTTCGTTTTTTTGACAAAAATACTGAACCCCAATAATTATACGACTCAATTCCAGAAAAATATTGGGCAATAATTATGCTATCTACGAAATATTCGTAGATTTACGAACGTTTCGTAGATATGGAAAAATTGACCCAACAAGAAGAAGAAGCCATGCTAGCCGTCTGGAAAACGGACGAAGGCAGCATCAAGTCGTTTATGGAGCATTTCGATGAGCCACCGCCTTACACCACGCTAGCCTCTACGGTGAAGAAGCTAGAAAAGAAAGGTTACGTGGACAGCCGACTGGTTGGGAATACACTGCTGTACGCCCCGGCCATTTCGGAAGAAGCCTACAAACAGAAATTCCTGGGTAATGTCGTGAAGGACTACTTTGAAAATTCTTATAAAGAGTTAGTTAGTTTCTTTGTCGAGAAAGATAAGATTTCGGCGGATGAGCTACGGGAATTGATTGATTTGATAGAAAACAAACCCAAATAGCCATGACCCCATACCTGGAATACTTCCTGAAACTTTCCGCCAGCCTGGCACTGGTGGGGTTGTTCTACCAACTGGTACTTCGGCGGCTGACCTTCTACAACTGGAACCGCTGGTATTTGCTGGTGTATTCTGCCCTGGCCTTCGTGATCCCATTAATCAACCTGAACCAAGTCCTCCCGCCCGAAAAATTAGCCGCCATTCCCACGTTGGTAGAGACGCGATTTATCGCGTCTGGCGAAGTCGAAAGCAACGACAATAAAAGCCAAACCGCCCCAATACTCAACCGAATTGTTGGAATCCCAAACCAATTAAGCGTTGACCAGCAGAGTAAACTACCCTTTACTTTACCGCAAGTGCTGCTCGCTCTATTCCTTTCAGGTATTGCCTTCCTGCTTCTACGCTTAGCTTCTAACCTTATTTCTTTTGCAAGAATAAAAACCCGCTCCCAACT
>NZ_JBGSXF010000348.1:0-11136 GCF_041751555.1 Persicitalea sp.
GTATCGGGAGAATGCAGCCAGCCGTAGCGTTGGCCGTGCCGCAAGCTTCCGTCGGGCTGCACCTGATAAATCCATATCCAGTGCGAGGCAGCGTCGGTAATATAAAGCTGGGTTTGGTCAGGCGAAAGGGCTTTGCCCCCAACTTTTATTTCTGGATCGGGTTCAAATTTGGCATTGGCCTGTTTTATTTTTGGGGCTGGTACGTCCGTCGTTTTGCCCGCCGCATCGACACGGTAGTTTTTATTTTGCTCAAAAGCATCCTGAAAAAATAACTCACCCTGTACGTCGACTACCAGGCTATTGTTCGAGGCGTACTTGCCGCTTGCCAGTTCCCAACCCGCGCCGGGTACTACAACATCGGTCAGCATAGGATTTTTGGAAGTACTCGTTTTGACTGGTTCGGGCCAGCCTTTCCATAAGTACCGCATGGCGTCGGGAAACAGGGCCGTACCGTGCTTGCCATTGTGCGCCCCCTCGCCCCAGACGTGCGCCACCTCGTAGCCCGAAAAATTCAGCGCCCGCAGCATCATCTGGTTGGCCATCCACCAATCGCCCGCGTAAATATTGAGGTCATTCTCACCATCTTGCAGAAATACACGCAGGGGTTTGGGTTCATATTTACGGATCAGCGTTGGGTAGCGGTCAGCCCCGCGCAGGCCCACGTAAGTACCGATGGCGCTGAATACCCGCGAGAAGTCATTGGGCCGTTCCCAGGCCGCCGTGAAGGCACAGACCGCCCCACTACTCGACCCGCCGATAGCGCGGTCGTTGCCGTTTTTGGAAAGGTGGATGACGCGCCCATCGCTGGTTTTCATTTTTTCCACTTCGGGCAGAATTTCTTCCAAAATAAATCGCGCGTAGTTGTCGCCCAGCCCGTCGTACTCGTAGCTCCTGTTGAAGCGGTCGAGTGCCTCTTCTGGGTTCTGCGCAATCACCCGCCCCGGCGTAACGAACACGCCAATCGTCACGGGCATTTCTTTTTTGTGAATGAGGTTGTCGAAAACCGTCGTTGCTTTCCACTGAATGCCATCCTGGTTGACATAGACGCAGGCGGGTTTGGATGGGTCGTACTGTGTCGGGACGTACACCCACACTTCCCGCCAGGTACCGGGAAAAATCTTGGATTGATCGAAGGTAAATTTGAGTACCTCACCCTTTGGCACGCCCGCCTGTTCGACGGAAGCGGGGTCGGCGGGGTAGTCTTCGGTGGGAGTTTGGGCTTGCAGAACAACAGCGTAGCCGAGCAAAAACAGGAGGAGGAGTTTTTTCATGGGGAGTTGGAGAAAGGGTTATTGGCACAAAGCAACGGGTACCTTTCCTTTACCCTGCTATAAGGAGCAAAACCTTACCTTTGCCAAAATTCAGAATTTAGTAAAAATGAAATTCGACGACTACTCCATTGCTTTTGAGATAAAAAGAAACCTTTCCAAAATGGGTTTTAAGCGTCCGACCGACATTCAGTTCCGGGCCATTCCCTCCATCTTGAAGGGAGAAGACGTTCTGGCCATCGCCCAGACAGGAACGGGCAAAACGGCGGCTTTCGCGATTCCGGTCGTGAGCATGATTCATGACATAAAGCAGCGCAGCCGCACCGCCCCCGTGCGCTGTATAGTGATGGTACCTACGCGGGAACTGGCTTTACAAATTACTGAGGTCTTTGACCAAATTGCCCACCACACCCGCGTCAAGACCGTCTGCCTGGTCGGCGGGGTCGAACAGGAGCCGCAAATCGAGCGACTTGGCGATGGTGTGGATATTCTGATCGCTACGCCGGGCCGTATGTTCGACCTGATCAGTCAGGGCCACATCGACCTCAGCCGCGTGGAAATCCTGATTTTGGACGAAGCCGATCAGATGCTGGCACTGGGCTTTTACAAAGACATCGAGGATGTCATCAAGAAATTTCGACGCAGTCGGCAGACACTATTTTTCTCGGCTACCATCGACGACACGATCAAGAAGCTGGCCTACTCCATTGTCCATACCCCTATTCGTATCGAGATAGCCCCCAAAGACCGTGTGTCGAAGAATATCACCCACTCGATGGCCCACATCGCGATGGACGACAAGCGGTTTTTCCTCGAACGGATTATTAAGCAGAATCCCGACAAGAAAATCCTGGTCTTCGTCCGTACCAAAGTACGCGCCGAGCGCGTAGCCGCCGCTTTGGCCCGCATGGAGATCGACAGCCAGACTATTCACGGCGACAAAGAGCAGACGGCTCGCCTGAAAACGATGCAGGACTTCAAGAAAGGCCGCACCCTGGTAATGATCGCCACTGACGTCAGTGCCCGCGGCATTGACATTCCCGAGGTAGATTTCGTCATCAACTACGACTTGCCGGAGGAAACCGAGAAGTACGTCCACCGCGTGGGCCGCACAGGGCGCGGTACCCACAAAGGCCGCGCGGTGTCATTCAGTAGTCCCGAAGAACAGCCACTACTCGATGCCATCGAAGAATTCCTGGGCTATAAAATCAATGTCCTGGAAATACCAAAAGAGGACTACGAGCAGACCATTGACCTGACGCAGGACAACGTTACCTTTGACTTGAAGGGGCTGATGCAAGAAGTAGAAGATTTTGAGAATCGGAAGCGCCGGAAAAAGCGAAAATAAGGGGATGAAAGGGAGGAAGGATGAAAGGAATAAAGGATGCTGGCGCAAGCCCTCCTTTCTTCCATCCTCCTTTCCTCCTTCCTCCTCACATCTTCATGCTCAACGCAATCCGCTTCCGCGCCAAATCCACCGACGTCACTTTCACCTGGACTACCTGTTGTAGTTTCACTACTTCATTTGGGTCTTTTACAAAACGGTCGGCCATTTGCGAGACGTGCACCAGACCGTCCTGCTTTACGCCGAGGTCCACAACAGCGCCGAATGCCGTGATCTGGGTCACGAGGCCGGGCAGCACCATGCCTTCATGTAAGTCCTCTACCGTCCGTACGTGCTCATCGAAGGCGAATGTTTCGCGCTCGGCGCGGGGGTCGCGCGCGGGCTTTTCCAGTTCTTTCAAGATGTCCTGTAAAGTCGGCAGACCGATGGCGGCCCCACCGATGTCGGCACCGACATACCGGGCGGGTTGAATTTGGCGGCGGAGTTCGGGCTTTTGCATGAGTTCGGTCACCGAAGCGTCGACGTCCTTAGCCATTTGCTCCACCAAAGCGTAACGTTCGGGATGCACCGCGCTGTTGTCCAGCGGATTCTTTGCGCCCTCGATGCGCAGAAATCCGGCGGCTTGCTCGAAGGCTTTCGCGCCCAAGCGCGGTACTTTCACGAGTTGGGCGCGGGACTTGAAACCGCCCACTTCAGCACGGTAGTTCAGGATATTCTGAGCCAGCGCCGGTCCCAGGCCCGATACGTAGCGCAGCAGGTGCTGGCTGGCCGTGTTAAGGTTTACACCCACAGAGTTGACGCAGCTTTCCACCACGCCATCCAGTGCATTTTTCAAGGCCGTTTGATCTACATCGTGTTGGTACTGACCCACCCCGATGGACTTCGCATCAATCTTGACCAACTCGGCCAGCGGATCCATGAGCCGCCGCCCGATGGACACCGAGCCGCGCACGGTAAGGTCGAGGTCGGGAAATTCTTCCCGCGCTACTTCCGAGGCCGAATAAATGGATGCGCCCTGTTCGCTAACCAGCACTACTTCTACCCCTTGTTCTTTCCCGGTAGCTACCAACAATTTCTTCACAAAATCCTCCGTTTCGCGGCCCGCAGTACCGTTTCCAATCGCAATGGCTTCGGTTTTGAATTTTTCCAAAACTTGTTCCAAACGCCTCTGCGCCTCGGCGGGTTTGTCGAAAGGATAAATCACAAAATGTTCCTTCAAATTTCCGCGTTCATCCAGCACAACTACCTTGCATCCAGTTCGATAACCGGGATCAATGGCCAAAACCTTCTTTTGGCCCAAAGGCGCGGCCAGCAGTAATTGCCGCAGGTTCTCTGCGAATACCCGGATAGCCTCATCGTCAGCTTTTTCCTTGGAGATTTTGGCAAATTCCGTTTCGATGGAGGGTTTGAGCAATCGTTTGTAGCAGTCCTTCACGGCTATTTCCAACTGCGCCTGACCCGCCGCCGGGCCGATAACAAATAGTCGATTTAAGGTCGATAGCGCCCGCTCCTCGTCGGGCGAGATGCCGACGCTTAGGATGTCTTCCTCCTCCCCTCTTCGGATGGCCAGCAGCCGGTGCGAGGGAATGCGGGACAGTTCTTCGGTGTAGTTGAAATAGTCGCGGTACTTGGCTCCTTCTTCCTCTTTGTTTTTCTTGACCTTAGCCGAGATTATCGCGCTCCGCGTGAACCAGCCACGCGTCCGGTTCCGGGCCTCGGCATCCTCACTGACCCACTCGGCGATGATGTCGCGCGCGCCCTGCAAGGCATCCTCTGCAGTCGGTACTTCCTTATTAATGAAGCTCGTAGCCCGCATTTCGGGAGCGGCTTCCCTACCTTGAAAAATAGCCTTCGCCAGGGGCTCAAGACCACGTTCTACGGCTAGTACCGCGCGGGTTTTTCTTTTCTGCTTATAAGGCAAGTACAAATCCTCCAACTCCGTCAGGCTAAACACGCCTTCAAGCTTTGTGCGTAGTTCTGGTGTTAGTTTGCCCTGCTCTTCAATGGTTTTCAGAATGCTCTCGCGGCGCTTCTCTACTTCCTGCTGCTTTTGCCAGGCGTCTTTGATAGCCCCGATTTGTACCTCGTCCAGTCCGCCCGTGGCTTCCTTGCGGTAACGAGCGATAAAGGGCAGCGTGGCTCCTTCTTCAAAAAGTTGGATAGTATTAAGGACTTGCCGCTCGGGCAGACCCGTTTGCTGGGCGATGTGCAGGTAGTTCATGGCGAAAATTTAGCGATGCCAAAACTACAAATTTACAAACCGCCCACCACTGCCCGCACGGCGCGAATCGAACTGCTGGGCTTGAAATCGGGAAAGCGCCGCTCGAACTTGCTGCTGTCGAAGACATAGTCGCGGTCGTATTGGTAGGCCATTTCTTTGAGTTCCTTCATAATTGGAACAAAGATTCCCAAAAGGCTCATCAACCAAATCGGCACGGTTTGGTACTTTGGTTCGACGTTCATCTGCCGGGCAAAGAGTTCAATCCACTGCTTGCCCGTCAACTTGGAGCGGTCGGTGGGCAAGTGCCAGGTCTGATTGTAGGCGTCGGGCGTGTTGCCCAGTAGCGCGGTAGCCTTGCCCGCATCGGGTATGAAGGTGAAGTTATGGAGTTTGTCCACGCTGACCAACCAGTTGGCCTTCTTGCCCTTTTTGAAATTTTTATAGACCATCTCGTCGATCACTCCGTTGGGTGAGCCGATGAAATCCGCCGCACGGGCGATCAGGGCGGTCAGTTGGCCTTTCTCTACCTCGTCCAGAATCATATCGACCACTTGCTTGCGTATTGCTCCTTTTTTGCTGGTGGGACGCATGGGCGTTTCCTCGGTCATGGGATTCAGGTGGTCGGGATCGTACATATAGACGTTATCGAAAAAAACCAACCTGGCTCCGTGTTTTTTGCAGGAAGCAACAACATTGCGCATGAAAGACGGCCATTTCTCCTGCCAAACCTTTACGCTGTACGGAAAGCCAATGGTCACGTACACGATGACTGACCCGGCCACGGCGCGGTCGATGTCTTCGGCTTTGGATAAATCGGCCGCCATCAATTCGTCGGACTCATTTACTTTTTTGGGCGTTCGGCTCACTAACCGAATGCGGGTAGTGTAATCAGGAAGTGCCTTGGCGAGTTCGACACCGATGCTGCCGCCCGCGCCTAGAATGGTTTGTAGGTCGTTGGTGGGAGTTTTTACTTCGAGCGGCATGGCTGACGGAGGCTGAGTTTGTAAGAGACAAGCACGAATTTATAAAGAATTTTCTGCTCCCTCCAAGTACTTCAAGACCAAGAAGTTTTTATCTTTACTTTCCACCTTGACTTTTCTGCTCATGAAAACTTTACCCATAGTAGTAACTCTGTCTTTTCTGCCAATTTTGTGGTCTTGCCAAAAGGCTGAAAACACGGAGCAACCGCAAAAGGAAACAACGGCGGTTGAAAGTATCCAGTCCATGCCTGACCAGAACTTCGAAGTAGATGCGGAAGCCCTATTGAAAGATTATAAGACATGGTATGGCTATCACTACCGCACGATTCACTTGGCCCAGGACTTTACCGGACTCGACACGGATTCTAGCCAATTGACTAAGGCGGCATTCTTAGCAAAATTAGCTACCGGAAATTACATCGCGCTCAAAACAAAATTGAAAGACGGAATGCCAACTTACGCTTTGTATCGATCTAGCAAGGCTGATCCCGATAGGCAGAGAACCATCAAAAATTTAGTTTCCTACGAATTAAAAAATACAAGTTGGGAGGGAAAAGAAATGCCGGAGTTTAGCTTCACCGATTTAGAGGGAAAGGTGTACAATAAAGTCAAGACTAAGGGAAAAACTCTAGTGTTAAAATGCTGGTTTATTGGCTGCGTGGCCTGTGTAAAAGAATTTCCTGAATTGAACGAGTTGGTGGATGAATATAGGCATAACCCTGATGTTCAGTTCGTAAGCCTGGCTTCCGACACCAAACCGCAGTTGGAGTCTTTCATTAAAAAGAAACCATTTAAATACGCCGTAGTTCCAGAACAGGATAATTTTATGATAAATAAGCTGGATATAAAAATGTACCCCACTCACCTTGTTGTCGATGGTAGTGGGACGATATTGAAAGTCGTTAATGGTGCTGACGACTTGAAAATCTTTCTGGAGAAACAATCAATCAACTAGATTTCCTACTTGTTTAAATTTCTTTTGGGGGATAGCATTGGATTTAAACATTGAAGCAGGAAGCGGGGTAATGAGGTGATTTCTGGTAGCTACTTCAAATCCATACCCTTCTGATTTCCAAACCCTTTAAGTATCATACGATCCCTATAAATATCCAAAATTGCGTAAGAACTTATTTCGGTATCCACCATGCCAAAAATCGTGATATAGTGGATACCGTTTTTGAAAACATAACCTCCGGCGTGATTGTGTCCACTGATGAAGGCCACTACGCTGGGACTATCTTCAATTATTGATACAATTTCGGCAGCATTCCACAAGTTGTGCGCGCCCCCCTCGGGCCGCACCGGCATATGGGAAAATAGGATTATCTTCTGGCTCGCTGCATCAGCCTGGGCGATTTCTTGCTTAAGCCAGGCTTGTTGCTGTTCTCCGATACCACTGTTCCACTCTTGGTGATTAGGCTGCCCTTCGGTGCTTTTGTAATATTTGTCTAAAGTGGCAAGGGGCCGTTTGTGCAGCGGGTTGGAATAATAGGCGTAGTCGGTGGCGTCAAGCACGATGAAACGAAATCCTTTCTTTACGTAGGAGTAGTAGTAGTTGAGCATCCCCAGGCGATTCAGCAGCTGAGGCATGTAGGTCGAGTCGATGGAAAAATCATGATTGCCCAGGGATTGGTAGTTCTCGATACCTGGATCGAGATGCCGATATACGGGTAGTACTGAATCATAACTCATCCAGTTTTTGTCTATGACATCACCGAGGGTTTGGACAAAATCCACCTTTTGGGAGTTGAAAGTATCTACGGCTTGCTGCAATTTCCAGACCGACTCCCGGTAGTAGCGTTTGCCCACCGTGGGTTGGTCGGCGTACTGCGGGTCGGCTACCAGGCCGATGCTCAGGATGGGTTTGGTAGTTGAGCAAGAAAACTGCAAGAGGGCGGCAAACATTACTGTCAAGTACTTATACATCGCTATTCGGGCTTATAAATCACCGCGTTGGCAAGGATTCGCGCATATGTGACGTCGGCAAAATCCTGGGCATAGTGTCCCGCCTGACTACAAAACACCGAGCCTTTTCCCGTCTTCATCCACCAGGCTGATCGATCCTGCATCCACTCATTACCCTTCGGGTCGATGAATTTGAATCCAAGCAGAACCGTGCGGGGAGTAATTAGGTGATGATTGAGATAAACTTCGGTTTTGGGGAAATTGAATCCAGGCAGATTTTTATATTTGGGAGTGCCTTCCGACTGGTACTTGATTTTCTGGGGATAAGCCACTTTGTGGGTAGTAATGAAGTGCTTGGGTGCCAGGTTCACGATGTCCATGCTCATGTCGTCTATGTACTTGTAAGCCGGGGCTTCCTCCTCCGCTTGGGGTAGTTCCAGGCCCAGGAACGAAAACCATTCCTTGTTTTTCCGCTTCCCCGAACTTATGGAGTGATGCAGGACTATGAGCTTACCGCCCTCTTCGGCATACCGGATGAAAGCCTCCTCAGGCCCCGTGTCCAGGTCTTTGTGGATGTACACCACCACGGCTTGAAAACCTGACAAGTCATCGGGCAAATCGGTCTGGGCGATGATTTTGGAAATGAGTCCTTCCTGTTCTTGCAATCCTTTGGCCAGAATTTCCATCGCCGGAAATTCATCGGCGACCATCAGGACTTGCTGGGCGGAAAGGTGTCTAGTGGCAAATATGAGCAGGGTAAGGAGTAGTAACTTTTTCTTCATAGTTTGAAGATAAATTAATCTGAGAGATTTGAAATAACAGGCTCTTCCCCGCCCCAAGCACTCCAGTAATACAGATTTAACAACCTATGGGGAAAGACATTATATTCTAAACGGGTCAAGGACTCTCAATTCCTGAATATTTTTGAAATCCGAGATATTCCTGGTCATCAAAACTAAATCATAAATGAGTGCCGTTGCAGCAATAATGGCATCTGGTAATTTAATTTTATGTTCCCTTCGTATATCAGCGGTTTTAAGTTTGATAGGTCGTTCCAGCTCAATGACCAGAGCATCATTGATGAAATCATGAATGACAGCCAGATCTTTCTCCGTAGCGGCCTTCCAGCAAAGTAGTTCAATTTCTGTGATGGCAGATATACAGGGTTGATCTCTTAGGAGAATATCATCAATAAATTTTTCTGCTTGAGGCGAGAATTGCTGCTGTAGGTAATATATTACAGTGTTAGTGTCCCAAAGATAGCTTACTCCCATCCGCTACGTAATTCATTAAGCTGGCTGTCGATCTCGGTCTGGGATTGCTTGGACATGGCTCCTTTGTACTGTTTTGCCCAGTTTACGGAAGTTAGCGCTTTTTCTCTGCGTACACGAATCAGTTGCAGAAGCTCTAAATCCTGCAAAAGCTTCATCGCTTTATCATTGATAATATCTACCGTCACGGTCTGCATGGAAGTTTCTATAAGGTGACTACTGCCTTGATGTTTTAAAGTTAGGTACTACTTTTCACTAAAAAAAACTACTTCCCCGCCTCCCGCGTCCGCAAGTACCCCACCAAATCCAAAATTTCCCGATCCGAGAGCGGTTCCAGCAACCCCGTCGGCATCATCGAAACGGGCGTCACCTCCCGCGACTGCACGTCGGATTTATTAAGTACCACCGCATCCTGCCCCACCACGCGGAGGGTGAGTTGGCGGTCGGTTTCCTTGGCAACGTTGCCCACGTAAGTACGTCCGTCGCGGGTCGTGACGACTACCATTTTGTAGTCGTCCTGGATTTCGCCGCTGGGGTCGAGGATGTTGCCCAGCAGGTAGTCCACGTTGCTGCGGTTGGAGCCTGTGAGATCGGGGCCTATGGCGCCGCCTTCGCCGTAGAGTTTGTGGCAGGGACCACAGGTATTTTTGAAAATTAGTTTGCCTCTCGAGGCATCGGCGGTGGTCAGTGCTTTGTCAGTCAGTAAATTACGGTACTTTGTGTAGGCTTTCTCATCGAAATCCACGTGGTCGATGGGCCCCCAGACTTCTACAAAACCACTGCCCACCACGCGCCGCAACTGCCGGGCTACGTAGGCCGGGACGTCCTTTTTGAGGATGTCCTTTTTGGCGATGGCCTGCGTTAGCAGCCAGCCGTACTTCGGGCGCGAGGCCAGGGTTTGGATGGCTTCGGCTTTCTCAGCCTGATTTAAAGAAGGGTAGCGTTCCAGCAGCCGTTTGCCCAGTGGCTCGGCGTCGTAGCTGGCGATGGCTCGGATAACCTCCTGCCGCAGGGTCAGTTCTTCGAGCAAGGCGGGTAGTTCGGCGACCAGTTCGGGGCGTTGCCGCCGACTGAGCGCTTGCAGGGCTTTGACGCGATCTGTGGCCGGGGCTTTGTTGTTTTTCAAGACTGCCATCTGGTTTTTAGCCGCTTCGGTGTCGCCGAAGTGCTGCGCGATGTCGCGAGCGACAATGGCCGTGGCGTCGTCGCCTTCCAATAATTTGGCATAAACCCCCGGCCAATTTTTGGGCGCGGCCACGTCGTAACGGCCTTCAAGGGCATCGCGCATTCCCGCCAGCAAGTCTGTGTTTTCGGGAAAATTTCTGATTGCAACCACCAGTTTTTCGGTAGCATCTGCATCTACCAAGCGCCGGGCTATGTGGCGCGTGACTAACGGCAAACGGCTTTCTACGGCCAGAATGTACGCCAGGGCGGTACCTTGGGCCACCAGCGGCTCCACGCCATACCAAATCATCTTAGGCAAGTTGTGGTCGTCGGCGTCCTCGTCGTGACGGACTAGTTGCTCAGCGATGCGCCAGAGCGAGGGTTGATCGAGCCGCTGCATAGCTGAGGCCAAGTACAACCGCACGACGGGCGAGGGATCGCTTTCGGCCATTTCTACAAAATTCATAACCACCTCAGAAGTCGGCGGCCCGTCTTCGCACAGCATCTGAATCGCCCAGGCGCGGATGTGGGCGTTTTCATCGGCCAGCGATTTTACGAGGTCGGTTTTTGGCAAACCGTCCGTTATGTGCAAGGCCCACATGGCCCGCAGCCGCCAATCTGGATTGGCTCGGTCTTGAAAAATAGTACGCAAACCGTCATGAGTCGAAGCTGACAGCGTTTTATTCGCCGCCCGGCTTTGCAGAAGTACCCGCGCCCGTCGGGCGTGCCACTCGCTGGGGGTAGTTTGCAGGGCCACGAGTTGGGCGTCGGTCATCTTGCCCAAATCGGCGTAGCGATCCGGCCAGTCTTTGGCTTGCGAAACTTTGGGCATAATCCTGAAAATGCGTCCTGTTTCCTTGTTCAGCACGTCGGAGCCGCAGATGTCGGCGTCGTGCCAGTCCAGTACATACAAGCCGCCCTCGGGTCCTATTTCCAGGCTAAAACCGACCCATTGGGCGTTGTTGGCCAGCATGAAATCGTC
>NZ_JBGSXF010000349.1:0-1787 GCF_041751555.1 Persicitalea sp.
TCCTTGATAATTCCGGCATCTACCCAGGATTTGAACTGGAAGTAGTTGGCCTCCGAGTGTCCCTGATTACCCATTTGGGTGGCTACCTTGTACTTTTTCGCCCCTTTCATCATCAGATCGACCTCCTGGAAAGTGCGGGCCATGGGTTTCTCTACGTACACGTGCTTACCCAATGACATGGCCAGCATGGTGATCGGGAAGTGAGCAAAATCGGGTACCCCCACGCTCACGGCCTCGATCTTACTGCCCATTTTGTCGAACATCTCCCGGAAGTCCTGAAAGCGGGGAACATCGGGATGCATTTTGAGTACTTCCAAAGTCTGCGGAGCACCCATGTCTACATCGCAAAAAGCCACGAAGTTGGCCAGGCCGGTCGCGTGCAGCGCTTTGGTGATTTCACCACCCCGGTTGCCGATTCCGCAGCAAGCGAGGTTTACTTTGTCGCTCGGCGCTACGTGGCCCAATGATTTGCCGATGGTTCGGGAGGGGATGATGGATATACCAGCGGCAGCGCCCAAGGCACCCGCTTTTACGAAATTTCTTCTGTTCATGGTTCTGTTTTATGTTCGACTTTAATTATGAAGACGACAAGGTTCAAAGCTTACCCTTTGAGGGATAGCACTCATTTCGCAGTAAACAGCCCTAATCAATGTACCGCCGCGTAATCGGCTGGTAGGAATCCACCCGCCTGTCGCGGAAGTACGGCCAGGTCGTGCGGTAGTGATCGATGCTGGCGAGGTCAATCTCCTGCGTGTGCACCACTTCTTCCTCGTGCGGGGCCAGGTACAGCAAACGCCCGTGCGGATTGGCGACGAACGAGCCACCCCAAAACTGCTGGTCGCCTTCGGTACCTACCCTGTTTACGGCTACGACGAACACGCCGTTGGCCACGGCGTGACTGCGCTGAATGGTTTGCCAGGCGCCATACTGCTCCTCGTTGGTGACTAGGTCGGTTTCGCGCTTGTCCCAGCCGATGGCGGTGGGATAAAACAAGATTTCAGCCCCCATCAGGCTCGTGATGCGCGCGGCTTCGGGGTACCACTGATCCCAGCAAATGAGGACGCCAATTTTGGCAAATTTCGTATCGAACACCCGATAGCCGATTTCGTCGGTTCCAGCGGTACCGTCCGTGGGGGCGTCGCCGGGCGTGAAGTAGAATTTCTCGTAGTAGCCCGGATCGTCGGGGATGTGCATTTTGCGGTACTTGCCGAGGTAACGGCCATCGGCGTCCAGCACGGCGGTTGTGTTGTGGTACAATCCCTGGGCGCGTCGCTCAAAGAGTGAGGCGATGACAACAACGCCCAATTCTTTAGCCAAAGTACCCAATGCCTCGGTAGAGGGGCCGGGAATGGCTTCGGCAAGATTGAAATTTGCGTGATCCTCCACATCGCAGAAATACAGCGACTTGAATAACTCTTGCAGGCAGACAATCTGCGCGCCCTGCGCGGCGGCTTCCCGTATTTTTTCGGTGGCTTTCTGAAAATTGGCCTCCGGGTCGGCGGTACAACTCATTTGCACGAGACCGATATTTACTTTTTTATCCATTCTAAATTTTTCGTCAATCCAGGTTGTCAGGGCGAGAACATCCCTCCTGTTTACAAAACTACGGAACATAGCGTAGCATTCCCAGAACCAACGTGAGAACCAATAAAGCCAGTATTTGAGATGAAAAAGCCCGCTGATGAAGAACCACCAGCGGGCTTGAAGAGCCTCCTACAAGACTTGAACTTGCGACCTACGCATTACGAATGCGTCGCTCTACCAGCTGAGCTAAGGAGGCTTATTAC
>NZ_JBGSXF010000350.1:0-32642 GCF_041751555.1 Persicitalea sp.
CTTATTCTTTTGATGAAAACAGCCTGGCCATCCCGGTCAGTGACCCAAACCCGAACGCCGTCTATAAGCTTCGCCGCGACAAGACGGAACTCATTCCGGTGCAGCGACTCAACGGCAACCAACTCACGCTCGAACTACCCAAGAGCAACCAACTCAGCGAAGACCAGTCGGTGGACGCGGGTTACTATGAACTGATGAACGAAGACAAGACCGAACAACTCCTGGCTCTCAACCACGACAATACCGAGTCGAAACTGGAATACTACTCCCCCGATGAATTGCGGGCGGCTTTCTCGGGCATGAAAAACGTGGAAGTATTCGACAAAATCGACGATGCTGCCTTCGCCCGTCAGTTTGAAGATCAAAATTTGGGGACTAGTCTTTGGAAGTACTTTTTGATCGCGGCGCTGGTGTTTTTGTTGGTGGAGATTTTGTTGATTCGGTTCTTGAAGTGAGGTTTTCGGATTTTGATTTTACTTGGGTTGCTTTCGCCCGCTAGACGCGATAAATCGCGTCTCTACATTAGCCGTAGATTTCATTCAAAATCCCCGCCAGGTGAATGCCTGCTTGCATGAGGCAGAGCTGCACGGTGTCGAAATTTTCGTAAGAATAGCGGTAACTGAGTTTTTTATCCTCGGGTAGTGTGTATACCTGAGGCAACAAACCCTGCGACACAGCGGCCCATTCGAGGGTACTCATGGCCTTCCATTGCTTTACCTGATCCTTCGATGGCTCGTTCAGAAAACCTGCCAGGTCGGAGTAGCTGAGTTGTTTGCCTTCGATCATTTCGCTGTCCCACACGCGGTGGAGGTTGGAGTTTTGACCGAACCACGTCACCCGCTCGCGGTTGCCGCCTTGGTCGTCGCGGTCGCCGACATGCAGCGGCTGGTGCAAGTCACCGACCAGGTGTACCAGGAATTTCAGATGCTCGGCTTCCTGCACGGGCGACAAGCGGTGGGTTTTCAGGGCGGCGGTGATTTCCTCAATCTTCATGATAATATCACCCTTCGGATTCTTCTGGCTTTGCTCGTAGGTCTGCCCCGGCAAAATCGTGACCCAGTGCCAGTCGTGGGTGTGGTTGTAGAGCGTGTCGGACTTCACGTCGTCCATGTAGTTGGAGACTTCCGCCAGCGAATTGCAGTTCAGAACATTGGCGATTTTGCGCTTGGCACTTCTCTTCAAATGGTTTTGGGCCACCAAGCCAACTACCCGATGGCCCGTGACGCCCCAGGCGGCGGCCGGGAAATTCAATACGAGTAAACTCAGGGCCAGAACAAGGTACTTTTTCATCTGTACTTTTAAAATGATAGCGGTGGCTTGTATCAATTGAGATTTTTTTGCAAAAGTACTGTTCAAAACCGCTAACCGCTACGCCGGAATGTTATTTTTCGGTAAACAGAGAATGAGGCTGGTTTGGGAAGACTGAGTTTTGTTTGAATATTTGTACAGAAAACAAACTTTGTCGGCCCGAACTACCCGTCAGCTTTCGACAATTGAAAGTACATGAAATCAACCAGCATACTTATCAAGGCCCTTTTGCTAATCGGTACAATGGCGGGTTGTCAGCCAAGAGGCAAATCCGACGCTAGGGAAGATTCAATTTTTGCTCAACGTACCACCACCGCTTCGGTAGCCGATGCCAACTCGCTGGATATTATTTCTTCGGATTCCTATCAGGGCATTTCACCGGGCGATAAATTGGCTGCGCACGAAGACGAGTTGGTGAAAAGCCAACTGGTCAATGGCGAAGGTAATTTTACAGTATACCTCATTCTGAACGAACAAGGCGGCAAAATTGGCTACCTGATGCCCGACCCCAATGACGCAACTATGGTAGGTGACATTACCATCACCTCTTCTACTCCCGTAACAACGGATGGTATGCGCGTGGGCATGACCCTGGGCGACCTCTTCAATCGCTATCGGAATCTGGAAATCCACGGCTCCGAAATTGAGGGCCGCACCACCGCTTCCAAAGACCAGTTGTCTTTTCGGCTCGACGCTGAAAAACACACTTACCAAGTTGACCCAAGAGAAATCCCCTTGAATACCAAGATTACCGAAATTTCAATTAATCGTCCTTCCGTAAAATGAAACTCTTCAAAAACTGGCCGCATCTCATTTTCATTCTCCTGATTTCGGCCTGCAATCCCGCCGCCGACTCACCGGAGAAAGCGAAAGACTATCTCCTGTCCGCGTCGGATTGGGGAATCGAAGCCGTTTACGTTAATGATGCGTTGAGCTACAAAGACGGTAAGCAGGTTCCGAATTTTGGCGGTCCGGTATTCAATCGTTATATGAAAAGCGTGCAGTTTCGGGAGGATGGCGCTTTTGTGGGAAAGTACGAAGACAAGGAGGAACCTAATATTTTGCACTGGGCCATTGACTCAGCCGATAAGGTTATCCTCGTCACGGCAGCCGACACCACTACTGACGCTCGCTCTGGATGGACAATACTCCCCAGCAGCGTCCATGAAGATTACTTCGAGATGACCACCGAAACCGCAGCCTTCGACTACCCCCGCGTAACGAGGATACGGTTGGCTTTTGAAAGAAAGGAGTAGGGAGGAAAGGAGGATGGAAGAAAGGATGGGGCAGCCCATGCTGGCTGACGCAAGCCATCCTTTCCTCCCTTCCTCCTTTACACCAATCCCAACTCCCTCCCAATCGTCTGCACCTTTTCTTTTAATCCGGCATATTCGGCGTCGAAATCTTCGTTGTTTTCCAGGTTGGCGCGGACACCGACGTAAAATTTGATCTTCGGTTCGGTACCGGATGGGCGGCAGGTGAATTTAGTACCGTCGTTAGTAAAAAATTGCAGAACGTTGGATTGCTCAACGCCCATTTGGCCGGAGGGAATGTTGAAAATCGCTCCACTGCGGGTATCTACGTTCTTCAACGATTGGTAGTCGTCCATACGGATGACGGGCGCACCCGCTAGTGACTTGGGCGGATTAGCGCGGAAATCAGCCATCATTTGCTGGATTTCGTCGGCCCCGCTTTTGCCTTTTTTGGTAATGGAAATCAAGCCTTCATAGTAAAAGCCATACTGTTTGTAAATTTCCATCAGCATATCGAACAGGCTGAGTCCCTGATCCTTGGCATAGGCCGTTAGTTCGGCCATAATAGCGCAAGAGGCAATGGCGTCTTTGTCGCGCACGGCGTCGCCGATGAGGTAACCGTAGCTTTCCTCCCCGCCACCGATAAATTCTTCCAAACCCTCCTTCTCGCGGATTACCTGGGCGATGTACTTGAAGCCCGTCAGGGTATTATAGCATTTCACGCCGAAGCCGTCGGCCATGTTGTCGATCAGGTCGGTAGTCACGATCGTCTTGCAGATGAACTGATTGCCCGTCAGTTTCCCCGCTTTCTTCCAGGCCGAGAGCAGGTAGTATATCAGCAGACTAGCAGTTTGGTTGCCGTTCAACAGTTGTAGTTCGCCATGGTGATTTTTTGCCCCGATGCCCACGCGGTCGGCGTCGGGATCGGTTCCCATGATGAGGTCAGCATCAATTTCCTTTGCTTTCTCCAACGCCAGACTCATAGCCTCGCTTTCTTCAGGATTCGGGTAAACGACCGTCGGAAATTGACCGTTGCCGTTGGGCTCAGCCTGCTTTTCGATGACGGTCACGTTGGTAAATCCCATTTCTTTCAAAACGCGCGGCACCAGCATTACGCCCGTGCCGTGGATGGGCGTAAAGACGATCTTCGTGTCTTTCTGATTTTTGATAGCCTCTTTGGAGATAGAAAGCGACAGAATGTGATCGACGTACTTTTTATCGATTTCTTCCCCAATGCTGTGGATCAAATCGGGATTCCCTTCGAACTTGATTTCCTCCACCGAACCAATCGCGTTCACCTCGTCGATGATGTTACGGTCGTGCGGGGCAACTACCTGCGAGCCATCGACCCAGTAGGCCTTATAGCCATTATATTCCTTGGGATTGTGCGAGGCCGTGACAACTACACCGCTTTTGCAATCTAATTCACGAATCGCGAAAGAAAGCTCGGGCGTGGGACGCAGCGAATCGAAGAGATAAACCGTGATGCCGTTGCCCGAAAAAATATCGGCGATGATCTGGGAAAATTCGTCTGACTTGATGCGAGAATCGTAGGCGATTACGACTTTGATATCGTCGTCAGGAAAGTTTTTATTGAGGTAGTTGGCCAGGCCCTGCGTCGCTTTACCTACCGTGTAGCGGTTCATGCGATTGGAACCGATACCAATCAGACCACGCAAACCGCCCGTGCCAAATTCCAAATCTTTATAAAAGGCATCCGTCAGCTCGGTGCTGCTGCCGTCGTCAATCATTTTTTGGATCGCGGCCTTAGTATCTTTATCGTAATTTCCTTCCAGCCAGGAGTGTACTTTCTTTTCTACGTTCTCTTCGAGTTGTACGGACATTTCTTGAATGATGAGTGATGAATGATGAATTACGCCATCAGGCACTAAAAAAGTGCCAGCCGTAAATTATTGAGTCTGGCACTAATTCCTTAAAGTATATTTCCGGGTAGTTCTTACCCTTTATCTACCACTAAATTCATCAACTCCTGCTCATTATCTTCCTGTAAAGAGGCGGCGGATTTAGCTTTGATCTGGGAAGTTTTTAAGATTAGTTCAGCTACCAGACCCGTCCATCCCGTTTGGTGTTCGGCTCCGCAGCCTCGACCGTTATCACCGTCGAAGTACTCAAAGAACAGGATGTGATCGCGGAAATGGGGGTCTGTTTGTAATTTTTCTTTATCGCCGTACACGGCCCGGCGGTCGTTTTCGTCCTTCTTGAATATTCCGATGAGGCGTTCCCCGAGGGCTACCGCCACCTCGTCAATTGTCATGAGATTGCCGGAATTGGTGGGGTACTCGACCTCATAATCATCGCCGTAGTAGGAATGGAATTTTAGCAAAGAGTCAAATATCAGGTAGTTCAGCGGAAACCAGATTGGCCCGCGCCAATTGGAATTACCACCCATGATATTGGTGAGTGCTTCAGCGGGCGTGTAGCCTACCTGGAGTACTTCCCCATTGATGTAGAACTTGTAAGGATTATCCTGATGATACTTCGACATGGCCCGCACGCCGTAGTCCGACAGGAATTCCTGATCGTCCAACATTCTTTTCAGGATCATCTTCATTCGGTGACCCCGCAGAATGGCCAATAGGCGGTTTTCACCCTTGCCCGACTCGAACCAGCGCGAAATCAATCGTGCCAGATCGGGACGATTGGCCAGCACCCACTCCACGCGCCGCTTGAAAATGGGCATTTTTTCCAGCATCTGAGGATCCAGGATTTCGACAGCGAACAGGGGAATCAGCCCCACAATCGAGCGCACTTTTAACAAAACGCTTTGGCCGTTTGGAATGTGGATCACGTCGTAGTAAAACTGGTCTTCTTCATCCCACAACTTAATGGTAGAGTTTTTGTCGCCCATCGCTTCCATCGCTCCGGCGATGTACAAAAAATGCTCGAAAAACTTAGAGGCCATATCCTGATAAACGGGCTGTTTTAGCGCAATTTCTACCGATATGCGCAGCATATTCAGTGTGTACATAGCCATCCACCCTGTGGCGTCGGCCTGTTCGAGCTTACCGCCGAAGGGCATGGGCGTGGAGCGGTCGAATACGCCAATGTTGTCTAATCCCAGAAATCCCCCGCTGAAAATATTGTTACCCGTGTCGTCTTTTTGGTTGACCCACCAGGTGAAGTTGAGGAGTAGTTTGTGGAAGTTCTTTTCCAAGAACTCGATGTCACCTACCCCGTCGTTCTGCTCCCGGTCGATTTCGTATACCTTCCAGGTAGCCCAGGCATGAACGGGCGGATTGACATCCGAGAAATTCCACTCGTATGCAGGAATCTGCCCGTTGGGGTGCATGTAATATTCCCGGAGCAGAATTTCCAATTGCCGCTTGGCAAAGTCGGCATCGATACGGGCCAGCGGGATGCAGTGAAAAGCCGAATCCCAGGCCGCAAACCAAGGATACTCCCACTTGTCAGGCATCGAAATCAGATTGGCTGCATAAAGGTGTTTCCAGCCCGAGTTTCGCCCCCATTTGCGGGCCGGTGCGGGGCTCGGGTGCGCCGGGTCGCCTTTCAGCCATTCGTACACATTGTAGTAGTAAAATTGCTTGTTCCACATCATGCCGGCGTAGGCCTGCCGCTGAATGGACAGCAATTCCTTGTCCTTGACGTCGCGCTGAATATCAGCGTAGAACTCATCGGCCTCGCGGATACGCTTATCGAACATATCGTCGAAGCCACCGAATGGCTCCGAAATGGTGTGGTTCACCAACCGCATTCTGACCGAAACGCTTCCCCCCGCTTTTACAATGCGCGAAAACTTACCCGACGCCTTCGTGCCTATTTGGTTAGGATTGATTGTCTTGGACTTGCGACCACTGATGATGAAGTCATTAATCCCGTCCTTGGGGTAGGGTGAGGCGTTAGGCGTACCGTACAGCTTTTTAAAGTTCGTTTCGTTCTCGCAAAAGAGAATTTCGTCGGTATTATCCAGGTAAAAATTGAACTTGCCGTGCTTGCGGTGGTTCACTTCGATGATGCGGTTGGCCAGACCGTTCATCATTGGCTTATAGTCAAATTCTGGATAGCCCCAAGACCAGGTATTACGAAAAGCGATGGTTGGCAGGATCGTGATTGGCGCGTCTTTTGGCCCGCGATTGTGTACCGTCACCCGCATCATTACATCTTCCTGATCGGCCTTGGCGTACTCGATGTAGATATCGAAGTACTCGTCGTTGTCAAAAATTCCGGTATCAGTAATTTCGTATTCCAACTCCGTCTTGCCACGTCGGCCGTTTTCCTGGCGGATTTTCTCGTAAGGAAACAGATTTTGCGGGTACTTGTACAACATTTTCATGTAAGAGTGCGTGGGCGTGCTGTCAAGATAGTAGTACATATCTTTGACGTCCTCGCCGTGGTTGGCCTCGGTATTTGCCAGCCCAAACATGCGCTCTTTCAGTAGTTTGTCCTTATGATTCCAGAAGGCGAAAGACAGGCAAATGTGCTGCTTACTGTCAGAGAAGCCACCAATCCCCTCTTCGCCCCAACGGTACGCTTTGGAGCGGGCCATTTCGTGCGTGATGTAGTTCCAGGCATCGCCGTTGCGGCTGTAATCCTCGCGCACTGTACCCCACTGACGTTCGGTCAGGTAGGGGCCCCATTTTTTCCAGCCTTTGTTTTCTTTTTGGAGGGTAAGTCTAACTCTTTCTGCGCTATTGGCCATTCTGGATTTATGATTAAATCGGCAAGGAAGGTACGTTACTTGTTTACTTTCAGACAACTAAACATTGCAAAGTTGGCTTTATCCTATGTTCAGTTTTTTTGCAAATAAAATAGATTCGAAGAAGATTGATTATTCCACTTACGACAAGTTCAGCGAATCAGGTCACTTCCCTAGAATTATCCAATCTTCTACATCAGCAATACCATCGAGAGAGTCGCTTTTGTGCACCCAAAGATTCACCTCGCCCGCATAAAATTTCGTGAGCGATCGTCCCTCTTCGGAAGTTTGCACCAACAAAGGATCTCGTTCCCGCCGACACTCCTGCAAAATATCCTCCACGTATTCCTTGAACATAAGTTGTACGGGTAGTTGGAAATATTCTGCCTCATTCACCTTCAAAACCGGGACGGGCCGATACTCTCCTCCCGCATTAATCAGGCCGAACTCTCGCTGAGCGGCAGCGTACTCGCTCTCGTCAGTACCAAACAGGATACCCTTGCGTGGCAAATCGGCCTCTACTCCTGCTTTTATTCGTGCCTCCAGATCCGTTAGTATCGTGCGCAGTTGCCACACTTCCTTTCCCGTTCGAATGCGCTCGCGAATGGATTGTCGGATAAAGTATGTCAAAGACTGGGTTACGTTCAGTCCAATCTCAGCCATTTGTTTGAAGATGAGTGAAGTCGGCGACATCCCCGGAATGGTATTCGGATCGTGTAACAGAATCTCGTCTTCAGGTGTCAGTAATCCATCGATGCGGGCGCAAACGTTGATACCCAAACGTCCAAATACCAAGGCGATGACCTCCCGAATTCTTTGATTGTTTTCCAGGGAAGTGCCCACCGGGATGCGCTTGCGGGTCGCGCCGGGTCTGTATTTGGCGTTAAAATCAAATACCTCAACGGCCTTTATAACCTCCGTGGGCGGTAAGGCGAAAGGCGTACCATCGTTCAGTTGAATGCAGCCACAGGAAAATTCCTGCCCGCGTACGAAGGTTTCCAGCAGTACCTGATCTTCGGCGTTGTTACTGGAGAGCGTGATTTTATGCTTATTTTTGGAAAAAGCGTTATCGAGAAAATCAATTAAAGAATCTGGATGACGGAACGTCTGGTTTTCAGTGACGACCGGGAATCCAATGCCTTCATCCAGATTGGCGACGCGTTGCGCCCAGTACTTCTTATCGTCGTCGCTGAGCTTCTCCCAGTCCTCTCCCGTCAATTCTACCTGAAAAAAACATTGGTCGATGGCCTTCGTAAATTCAGCGAAATCATCTTTTTGTACGATGGCGACACCAATCGAAGAACCTTGATGCGGTGCTTTCACCACGATCGGCAGGCCCAGTTCTGTTTTTGTTCTTTCAAAAATCGCCCGGCGATCCTGCGTCTGCCAGGCTTCGTGGCGTAGTACATCCGTTTTTTTTTCTTGCCCGTTAGCCAGGGCGATCATTTCGTTCTGCAGGATTTTGTCGATCCCCACCGCCGACCCCATCAGACCGGGGCCGCTGTACGGTATGCGGTACCATTCGAGCAACCCCTGAATCGCCCCATCTTCGCAATCCGGGCCGTGCATGGCCAAAAAAGCGAAGTCAAAATGCCGGGAGAAATCCTGTGGCAGAATTTCTTCGCCGATTTCGGGCTCAATTTCCCGGGTAGCCAGCTCGGCAAAGGATTCTGCATACAGTCGATAGCCACCACTGTTATGTCTTGAGGAGGGATAGAAATCGCGGATTTCCTTTTCGTACAAAACCTCTGGCTGTACTTTAATAAAGCGGCCGAAGCTATCCACGAAAACAGGAACAGCATCGAAGAGGATTTTGTCAAGATGTTCGTAGGCCGTTTTACCCCCGGCAAAGGATATCTCACGCTCGCGGGAGGGCCCGCCGAAAAAAATACCGACTTTCATTTATTGAATGGACAGTTGACTGTGCCAGTTGACGACCAAATGCGATGTAGTTCCGGTCTTTATGGTACGCTTCTGGCAAGTTGGGGCACAAAAAAACACAACCGCAAGATAAGGGTCGTGTCTTGAATTAAATAGGAAGAGTGGGAAAAACGATGTTTGGGGAGTGTTTATTTTCGAAACCCAGAACTTAACTTCATGAAACTCTGTGACCTAAAATCTACGAAGCGAGAGAAGGGACATTAATGGCTTCGACGCGTAGCACGTGGGGAACGGCTTTGCGGATTGACTCTTCCAGTCCGGCGCGGAAGGTCATGGCGTTCATGGGGCAAGTTTGGCACGAACCGACTAGTTCGAGCCGCACGATGAGATCGTCGGTAACCTCAGAAAGCACGACGTTGCCGCCATCAGCTTCCAGATAAGGGCGCACCGAGTCGAGCGCGTGTTCGATCAAACCTTCAATTTTTGTTCTTTCTTCTAAAACCATTGTGTAGGAATATGCGCTAAAATGCACTATTTTATCCAAATATCAAACTTCTTCTTACAACCGCATCTCGACGACTTTGGTTTTCTCGACCTTGGCGTTCCGAATAGCGACCTGCTGCGCCAAAGCCTCAGCGGCTTCACGAAAAGCATCGGCTGCGACTGATTCGGTAGTCATCACCGCCGGTCGGCCTTCATCGCCCGCTTCGCGAATGCTCTGCACCAGCGGGATCTGGCCCAGAAATGGCACTTCGTAGCGCTCGGCCAATTTGCGGCCGCCACCTTGCCCAAAAATGTAATACTTATTATCTGGCAACTCTGCCGGGGTAAAGTACGCCATGTTTTCGATCACACCCAACACGGGAACATTTATCTGCGGCTGCCGGAACATGGCCAGTCCCTTGTTGGCGTCGGCAATAGCGACTTTCTGGGGCGTCGTCACAATCACTGCGCCCGTTACGGGGACAGTCTGCACCAGCGTAAGGTGGATGTCGCTGGTACCAGGCGGCAGATCAATTAATAGGTAGTCCAGTTCGCCCCAATCGGTATCGCCAAAAAACTGTTTCAATGCCTGACTGGCCATTGGACCGCGCCACACCACCGCGCTGTCAGGCGGCGTGAGGAAACCAATAGAAATCAGCTTAATACCGTATTGCCGAATCGGATTGATGTAGTTCTTCCCGTCTTTCGGTGTAATGGTCGGCTGCATTTCCTCAGCTCCAAACATGACGGGAATCGACGGGCCGTAAATATCGGCGTCGATGATACCAACTTTCGCGCCCGAGCGGTGCAGTGCCATCGCCAGATTGGCCGTGACGGTAGACTTGCCCACGCCGCCTTTGCCCGAAGCAATAGCGATGACATTCTTTACGCCTGGGATCACTACGGCCCCGCCGCGCGTAGAAGTCACATCGGCAGTCAGGTTGACCGTCACGTCGATGTCAGCAGCAAGGTGCTTGTGAATTGCCTCGACACATCGCGAGCGAATCAACTCTTTCAAAGGACAGGCCGGGGTCGTCAACACCACAGTAAAACTCACCTGATTGACACCGACCTCAATATCCCGTACCATACCAAGCGTGACCAGATCTTTTTTCAGATCCGGCTCTTCTACAGTACCAAGGGCCTGCAATACTTTTTCCTTATTGATCGTGAATTCTCCCAATTTTATTTAGTGGACAGTTGACAATGGACAGTTGAGAGTTGAAATCCTCAGTTCAACATCAATTCAATAGTTCAACGATTAAACATCCTTCAATGAAAAAAGTCCTTCATGTTGTCAAAGAAGCCTTTTTCGTTCGTGCCGGGTTTAGGTTGAAAGTTCGGCGAGTCGCGGAGCGTTTCAAGGGTGCTGCGCTCTTCGCTTGATAGCTGCTGTGGCGTCCAGACATTGACATGGACGAGCTGATCGCCGCGTCCGTAGCCGTTGATATCTTTGATACCCTTTCCTTTCAGGCGCAGGATTTTTCCGGCCTGCGTACCGGGTTCGATGGTAATCCGGGCTTTCCCGTCGATAGTCGGAATTTCCGTAGAAGTACCTAAGGCGGCATCCACAAAACTCAGGTGCATGTCGAAAACTACGTTGTTGCCATCGCGTTTGAGGTATTCGTTTTCTTCTTCTTCGATTACAATCAGCAGGTCGCCCGCCACGCCTCCACGCTGCGGTACATTACCCTTGCCCGACATAGACAACTGCATTCCGTCGCCGACACCACCCGGAATGTTGAGCGTGATGAGGTCGTCCTGCATCAGGCGGCCTTCACCCGCACAGACCTCACAACGTTCGATCACAACTTTGCCTTCGCCCTGGCAGGTTGGACAAGTACTGCTGGAAACCATCTGGCCGAGCATAGTATTGACCACCTTTCGTACCTGACCATTGCCCTGGCACGTAGAACAAGTCTCCAGGGCAGTGCCGTTCTTGGCACCATTGCCACCGCAGGTATCGCAGGCCACATGACGCTTGACTTTGATCTTTTTCTCCGCGCCGTTTGCGACCTCATTCAGGTCGAGTTTCAGTTTGATGCGTAGGTCGGAGCCGCGCCGTTGCCGACGACCACCGCCGCCGAACATGTCGCCAAACGGACTTCCGCCGCCCCCGCCATTACCGAAGATATCGCCGAACTGCGAGAAAATATCTTCCATCGTGAAGCCGCCGCTGAAGCCGCCAGCACCCGCCGAGCTACCAACGCCACGATGGCCGAAGCGGTCATACTGACTACGCTTGGTCTCATCGCTCAGGACGCTATACGCCTCGGCAGCTTCTTTGAATTTATCCTCAGCGGTAGGGTCGTCAGGATTTTTATCAGGGTGAAATTTAATCGCCAGCTTGCGGTAAGCCTTTTTAATATCCTCGACTGCCGCCTTACGATCCACGCCCAGTATTTCGTAATAATCTCTTTTACTTGCCATATTTATTCAATGGAGAATGGAGAATAGGGAGTGGAAAGTGCCGTCCAGTCCCCTTCCATTCAATAAATTAATTCTTTTTTCTGTTGTGTTGCTCATCCATTAGACGCCCACTACCACCTTGGCGTAGCGGATGACCTTGTCGTTGAGAAAATATCCTTTTTCGACCTCGTCCACTACCATACCTTTCAATTCAGGGCTAGGGGCGGGAAACTGGGCGATGGATTCGTGGAGTTCAGCGTCGAAGGGCAACCCTAATGTTTTCATTGGCTTCAGGCCTTTCGATTCCAGGGTTTTGTAAAGCTTGTTGTAAATCAAATCCACGCCCTCTTTCAGGGGTTTCACTTCTGTCGTATCGTCAAAGGATTTGATGGCCCGCTCGAAGTCGTCCACCACCGGCAGGATATTTTTCATCGTATCGGCGTTGGCAGTACTAATTAGTTCCAGACGCTCCTTGGCGGTACGGCGGCGGAAGTTCTCTAAATCGGCATACAAGCGAAGGTACTTGTCCTTCATCTCGGCCAATTCGAGTTTGAGTTTTTCCTCCGGCGTCATCTCGAATACCTCTCCTTCAACTACTTCATTTTCAGGGGTGCCTTCTTCGGAAACCAACTCATCCGCTGCTATCTCCTCGTTGATTTCTTTTTCTACCTTGTCGGAAAAGCCGACCGGCTCTTGCGACATATCTTCCAAATGTTCGTTATTCTCTGCCATTGCTAGGTGCGTAGTTATGTTTATTGGTCGGATTCTAAGCCAGATTTTGCTTAAAAAAACTTTACAGGAATCTAACAACCAATAGTTTAAGTTTTGTTTTAAAAAATCACTCAGATCAATCCATACTCAGTAAAATAAACCTGCCAGCAACAGTAGGCTGACAGATTGACATTTCATTTCAATTTTGATTCAAAAACCTCGGGGCGCTCTGAAGGACCTGCCGATGTGATGAATGAACAGAGCGAGTACTTGATGATACACCTACACTTCTAAGGGACAAATGAGGGAGGTTTTGGTGCCGGAATGGGGGGTACTTTCGATTTGAAGTTGGCCGTTGAGTGATTCGGCGCGTTTTTTCAAACTGATTAGGCCATTGCCAGGATGCTTCAAAGTTGCATCGAAACCCTGACCGTCGTCTTTAACGTATAGGGAGATCCTCTCCGACGACGTCCGAAATTGGACGTACACATTTTCGGCTTGGGAATGCCGCAAGGCGTTATGTATGATTTCCTTATAAATCAAATAAAGGTCACGCCGCAAATGTGAGGGAACCGGTTGCCCGTTGGTTTTGAAATCAAAGTGGAGCTTGGTTGGGTGGTGTTGGTAGAGCCCAAGGCCCATTTCCCGCATCCTGTCCGCAAACTGCTGACTGGAATCGTGGGCAGAATGCAGGCTCCATACAATCTCACGCATGAGCTTGATGACCTTGCGCGCCGTTTCGCCGATTTGCTTGAGCGACTCCCGCGCCAGGGTCGGGTCGGTGAGCATTTGGTGAGCTACGGCATGGCTCACCATGCTTATGCTGGCAAGGTCGGCTCCCAATTCGTCATGCAGATCGCGGGCAATATCATCGCGAATTTTCAAAAGCTTCTGGTTTTTGAGCTCATTCTCGCGAAGTTGGCCAATGAGTTGTTCCTGCACCCGGATTTTTTCCAGTTCGTTTTCCTGGTTACGAAGCGCCATCCCAAGTGTGAAGCATAGTACCTCCCCTACTACGCCCAACTGCATATAAGTGACCGAAAAGGTGAAAGGATTATCAGGATTGCGATTGAAAACGTCCGGGAAGTAGTTGACAATCAGAGCAAAGAGACAACCTGCTACGAAAATTAGGGAACCCGTGATAAAGTATGAAACTACGGGCTGTCGCAGTCTTAAAATGCGCGGCACGACCACTAAGGCAACCCCCGCTATGGCAAATCGGAACACGGCGTAGCTCAGGCTTTTTAGTTGATCGCCTGCGTCCAGCAGAAATAACAATCCTTCAAAAACGGTTTCTACCGCCAGCAAAATTACCATTCCCCGCAAAATGCGGTAACTTCGAGAATCTTTTTCCCGGATGCCGATGAGTTGTACCGCGAAACTGATATACATGACAAAGGCCAGCGATTCCAGACAGGTGATCCAATAGTTGGTTCCCGGCATATACTCGGTGGTAGCGTCAGCGTCGTCGAGGTAAAAGGTGATAGTAATACACACGATGTACACCGTATACTGCCAGTAAATAGGCTTCCGCTGCTGGAAATAGCTGAGCAGCGCGAATAGAGCCATCATGTACAGCATGCCGTCCAGGAAAAACCGCAGAGCCTCGTAGGAATGCATAATTCGTGTGTGGTTTTTTCTATAAAGAATTCATGAAACCAGATATACGCAAATTTTCATCCTCAACTTTCCAAGCTCAAACAAATAAATGACTACCGCCGACCTCGTCCAGCAAGAACGCTCACGTCTCATAAAAGTCAAGGCCGCCGAATTAGGCTTCGATTTTTGTGGCGTATCCAAGGCGGACTTCCTGGAAGCGGAAGCCCCACGGCTGGAAGATTGGCTGAACCGCAATCACCATGGTAAAATGGCCTATATGGCAAACCACTTCGACAAACGCCTCGACCCACGCAAGCTAATGGACGGGGCGAAGTCGGTAGTTTCTGTACTTCTCAACTACTACCCCGAAGAACGACTTCCCGAAGGCCCGGACGACTATAAACTCTCCAAGTACGCTTACGGCACCGATTACCATTTTGTGCTGAAGGATAAGCTCAAAGACCTCCTCGCCTTCATCCATACCGACATCGGCGAGGTGGCGGGCCGCGCTTTCGTGGACTCTGCCCCGGTCATGGATAAAGTCTGGGCGGCCCGCAGCGGCTTGGGCTGGGTAGGCAAGCACTCCAACCTCCTTAACCGCGATATGGGTAGTTTTTTCTTCATCGGCGAGCTCATCCTCGACCTCGACCTGGCCCCCGACGGCCCCGTGGCCGACTACTGCGGCACGTGCACCCGCTGCGTGGACGCCTGCCCCACCGACGCCATCACCGAACCCTACGTCGTGGACGGCAGCAAGTGCATCAGCTACTTCACGATCGAGCTTAAAGAAGCTATTCCCGAGGAAGTGCGGGGAAAATTCGAAAATTGGGTTTTCGGCTGCGACATCTGCCAGGATGTCTGCCCATGGAACCGCTTCTCGCGGCCACAAACTACCCCCGAATTTGACCTTTCGCCGGAGTTAAAGGCTTTCACCAAGTCGGATTGGGAGGAAATCACCGAGGAGGTTTTCAAAGAAATCTTCCGCCGCTCACCCATGAAGCGGACGAAGCTGGCGGGGTTGAAGCGGAATGTGGGGTTTGTACGGGGGGAGTAAAGTTATTTTTGGATGAAAAATATTACAGAAAAATAACTTACTATTTGCTCTCGTGCCTGATAGAGTGGAGTATTTGTAATTTTCCCCTAGCGTCCAACCACGATACTCCACTCTTTTCGATGTACTCCCATGAAAACACTTTTCGCGTCCGCCTCACTCCGCGCAATGCATCGCTTCGCTAAGCACCTATCTCTCAGCCTATTTCTGCTAGCTGGCTTTTCGACACTGGCCCAGCCGGGGCTGGTTGCGCACTACTCCTTCAACGGCATCTTCTTCGACCAAACTACCAACGGCAATCACGCCATCGCCACGGGCAATCCGGCTTTCGTCGCAGACCGCAACGACCAAGCCAACAGTGCCGTCAGTTTCGGGGGCTGTGGTAATCCGCAATTTCTGCGCGTGCCGAACTCGGCAAGCCTGCAAGTGACCAATGCCATGACGGTGGCTTTCTGGGCCAAAGTCGATCTGAGCAGCGGCATGGACCCCGGCACGGGTAGTTGCAACGCCAATGGCCGCCATGTTTTTTTTGCCAAAGCGGGCGACGGCTACGGCGTGTCGCCGCCGGGTATTCTGGGACTGACCTATCCGCAGGACGGACAGCAGCGCGTCACGTTTGAATCTTCTACCAACTCGGGGCAGGTGAATATGAGTTTAGCCAAAGATTTGCCCGGCCCTAGCTGGCATCACTACGTGTATGCACTCACAACCAGCGAGGTAAAGCTCTACATCGACGCCCAACTCGTCCAAACTACCCCCGCTGCTTTGTCCTTTGCGGAGGCTAACCAGCAGGATTTGTACCTAGGCGTGATGGGGCCAAAATCCTCCCCCGTGCTGGGCGTCACCAACTGGTACCCGATGCAGGGTACTTTGGACGATGTCAGGATTTTCAACCGGGCGTTGGGCGCGGCTGAAGTCAGTACTGTTTTTGCCTCTGACGATGCAGGTAGCTGCGCCCCCGCCGCCGCGACGATTCTCCCGGCGGGCAACGCCGTTTTCTGCGAGGGCCAGTCACTCACGCTGAAAGCTACCAATATTCCACCGGGCGTAGCCCTGCAATGGCAACCCGACGGGCAAGCCATCGCGCAGGGCACTTTGGATAGTCTGGTAGTTGATCAAACGGGTACTTATCGGCTGGAAAATATCAAGCGGCAGGATGCCTGGAAGAGCGACATCAGTGGCTTCAAGACGACGATGAACGATGTGCAGTTTTTGGGCAACACGGGTTGGATAGTAGGCGAGTACGGACTGGTGTTGAAAACTACCGATGGCGGAGGTACTTTCGACACACTCACAACGGGCCGGCAAGCAACCCTTACTACGGTGAGTTTCGTGAATGCGCAGGTCGGCTACGTGGGCGGAGCAGGCGGTTTGGTATTGAAAACGACCAACGGCGGCACCTCCTGGTTTCCGTTGAATTTCCCAAGCAGCGGCGCGGTCAGGAAAGTCCAGTTTATGAATGAAAATACTGGCTACGTTCTTGCCTCGCAACCCGGCTACAATACCGATGGATTTTTGTACAAAACTACCAACGGAGGCAGCGACTGGATTCAGGTTGGTTTGCCCAACGCCGACAAGCTGGTGGATATCGCGTTTGTGGACACGGACTTCGGGTGGATCGCATCGTCGAAGGAGATTCACACAACCAGCGATGGCGGGATTAGTTGGACTCTTAGGAAAAATATATCCGATTGCTACTCAAAACGTTTCATAATGATTCATGCCTTCAATAAAAACACCGCCTGGGCTATGTTTTACCCTGACGGATATTGTAGCAATAGCACTAATACACTTATGAGAACAACCGATGGTGGCGCAACCTGGACCGAGCATTACCTTTCGTTCCCATACGCCACCACTCCACTCAGTTCATACTTGTCTCCTACCGATATTAACTTTCGTGACTCACAAAACGGCTATGTTGTCGCTGGCTTTTCCAGCAAAATAGGAGGTTCCAATACCTGGGGAGGCAACGTCATTTATCGTACCCAGAACGGCGGACAGACCTGGACGAACATTTATGACAACATTCTCGAAGCCGACCCATACGCAATCGCGTTTGTGAGTCCGACCCAAGCGTTAGCGGTTGGGAACGGAGGGTTGTTGTTAGACATTTCAAATACCGGAACTATCTCTACCAGAAATCCACAAAATCGTACCTACTTACCACTCAAAACGGTAGCCGGAAACTCAAGCCGGGTCTTTGTGGGCGGAGGAACCATCAATTTTCCTCAACAGAATGTAAGCAATCCGAGGAGTGCCTTACTGACAAAAACACCGGGTCAGGATTGGGTCAAAACGGAAACCATGATTGTCCCGCCGCACAATGGCGTGATTGGTACTGTATATAATCAGATAAAATTCAAAAATGACAAGTTTGGCTGGCGAGTCGCCTACCGAACTATAAGTACCACCCACGATGGCGGCGATACCTGGATGCCTATTTTTGATAATTTTGGTCAGGAGAGTCCTCCCTGGTTTTATTTTTATTCTATTGAAAAAGCTTACTTCCAGAATGATAGTACAGGTTTCGTATTGGCAGCCGTTCCGACAGCCGGACTTGGTCTGATGAGCATCAAAGGAAAGTCGCGCAGCAGTATAGAGATTACCTACAAAGACCAGGGTGCTTCTTTCAGCGCGGGGATGCTCGACTTGCAGTTCATAAACAACAGTACGGGATTCATTACCACTTATAACGGCAAGCTCATTAGAACTACCGATGGCGGTAACTCGTGGAGTGTTCAGCTGGTCAAAGCCGATACACCACTTTACCGAGTCTTTTTCATCAATCCTCAAACGGGTTGGGTGATTGGAAACGGCGGCTTGATCCTGAAAACCACCGACGGGGGGAGTAGCTGGGCTGAACAAACCTCCGGCACCACGGCCGACTTGCGAAGTATTCTTTTCCTGTCTGAGCAGGAGGGCTATGTGGTCGGCGGCAATGGCACCCTCCTCAAAACTTCCAACGGCGGCAACACTTGGGTCAAAATCGAAACCAATACGCCCAATACTTTAATAGACATCGCCTTTATAAATCGAGATGAGGGCTACATCGTGGGAGAGTCCGGCACCATACTCTCCTTCAACCCCACCCTCCTGCCCGACTGCAAAACTACTTCGGCGGCGGTGAACGTGAGTCTCAATCCCGGCGCGGTTTGTGAATCCAAGGCCAACGGTGATTGGGATAACGCCACCACCTGGAGTTGCGGACACGTGCCGCTGGTTTGCGACCAGGTAGTGGTCAGCCATCTAGTGACGCTTGGCCAGTCAGTTCAAGTACGGGCGGTGGAAATACAAGAAAATGGTCAGTTGGCCGTGCAGGGTGGGAATATGCGTTTGGAGAATTAGATCGGGCAGCTGCCTTCTGTTAAAAACCAATAAAGTACTTGATAACAAAAATTTTAAGTGAAGTAGTTTAATAGTGCTAAGGTCAAGTCTTTGCGGGGGATTTGGCAAATTCATTTCAGTTATTAGTCGTAATACACTTCGTAGTTATACGCAATGATTTGCTCGGCATAAACATTCTACTTCCTTAACTAGAATCCTAAAACATGAAAATCGCAGTCTGGCATAACTTGCCCTACGGAGGTGGCGCAAGAGCTCTGAATTATCAGTTGAACGGGCTACTTGATCGAGGTCATTGTCTTGAAGTCTGGTCGCCTAATCCCCTAGCTGACGGCATCATTCAACTGCCTCAGCAAGTGCCAATTCACCTGGTTTCATTAAAAAGAACGGCACACATTCCTTACGCAGACCGGATCAGCGCCGCTTTCTTTGGTAAAGATGTGAACATTCGTGAAATGGAACTGCACTGCCTTCTGTGCGCCCAGGAAATCAACAAAGGAGGATTTGACCTGCTTTTCGCAAATTGCTGCTTCTATTTTGCCGCTCCTTTCATCAGTCGATTTGTAAGCATACCTACGGTATTATATCTGGGAGAACCCCGCCGCTTTTTCTACGAAGCGCACCCAAAAAGTTTCTGGGAATCGCCCGGTGAATTGAATAAACTCAGTAAAACTAATCTTCGCTTCTGTTGGGAATGGCTGAAAGATTTATGGAAAACAAATAGTGCGCGGGTCCAAGTCCGAGAGGAGCGCCTCAACATCGACGCAGTGGATAAACTGCTGGTTAATTCCATTTTTTCGTCGGAGAGTTGCGCGAGAGCTTATGATCAAAGCGGGGAGGTTTGTTATCTGGGGGTCGATACTTCCCTGTTTAGACCCCTCAAAGAAAAACGTATACAGAATTACGTTGTGGGATTGGGAAGTCTGTTTTTTCATAAGGGTGCAGAACTGGCGATTCAGTCAATCGCATGTATTCCAACGCAGGACAGACCAGCCTTGATCTGGGTCAGCAACATCACAGATCCTATTTACAAATATAGAATGCAGGAACTCGCCGGGACATTGGCGGTTGACTTCATCGTGAAAGAGATAGTCAGCGACGAAACATTGGTGGGCTTGCTAAATAATGCCATTTGCCTGCTCTATACTTCCAAGCTCGAACCTTTCGGCTTTGCTCCGCTGGAAGCCAATGCTTGCGCGACCCCTGTAATCGGCCTGATGCAGGGCGGAACTCGGGAAACCGTCCTGGATGGCCGCACTGGTTTCCTTACTCCACCCGATAAACTAGCTATTGCTGACAAACTGAAATACTTCATCGATAATCCTGACGTCAGGGAGGGAATGGGGCGGTTGGGTCTGGCCAATGTTAGAAAAAACTGGTCGCTAGAGGCGGCCACATTTCGGTTGGAAAGAGCGATGGAAAGTACGGTTAAGCCTACAACAATCCCACTCACTCCCGCTTCCGAATCAACCCCTCCTGTACGACGGAAGCTACTAACTGCCCTGCCTGATTAAAAATATTCCCGCGCGTGAAGCCACGCTCGTTGGAGGAACTCGGACTGTCGAGGGCGTAGAGCAGCCACTCGTCCACGCGGAAACTGCGGTGAAACCACATGGCGTGATCCAGACTTGCCAGGAATAGTTCATTGGGCAGCACTTCCTTCCAGTGGGGCAAGGTGGCGGTAGTCAGCAGGTTATAGTCGGAGGCGTAAGCCAGTACCGCCTGATGCAATCGCAAATCATCGGGCATGGCTCCGTTCGCTTTCAGCCAAACGTGCCGCAAGGGGGCGTATTCCTTGCCCGAGAGTGGGTTCAGTTTCTCAACCGGGCGGAATTCCAGCGGCCGCGGGAAGGTCAGGCTGCGGTATATTTCCGGGGCAGCATCTTTGAAGACCTCCGCCAGCTTTTCATCTGACACCAGTGTTTCCGGCGACGGCACGTTAGGCATACTAATCTGGTGATCCAGCCCATCCCGTACTTTTTGGAAGGATGCTCCCATGCTGAAAATGGGCGTTCCTTTTTGGATCGCCACCACGCGACGGGTCGAGAAACTACCGCCGTCACGGATGCGATCTACATCATATATAATTGGTTGACCGATGTCCCCCGCCAATATAAAGTAAGCATGCATGGAATGTACCAGCCGCTCTTTGGGAACGGTGCGCTGGCAAGCGTGTAGGGCCTGAGCAAGTACCTGGCCGCCAAAAACCCGCTTCCAGGGAGCTTTGTAGTTTTGGCCACGGTAGATATTTTCTTCGATTTTTTCGAGAGAGAGTAGCCCGATTAGTTCTTCAATATTTGTCATTATTTTGGGTCACAGAGTTTCATAGTGTACTTCACAGATTTCCTTGGAGGTTAATCGTCCAGATAAGAGCCTTCTTCTGTTTTAGTGGAATTAGCGATATGTTGGTTGATAATTTTCATTTCTTCGGCGGTAAGGTCGCGCCATTTACCTACAGGCAGATTGGCCAGCGTCACATTCATGATTCGGGTTCTCCTTAGTCGGGTAACGGAGTAGTCGAAATAGCTGCACATACGGCGGATTTGGCGATTGAGCCCCTGCGTCAGGATAATGGTGAACGTGTATCGACCCGTTTGGCGAACCAAGCACTTTTGAGTAATCGTATCGAGAATTGGCACGCCGTTCTGCATTTTTCGGATAAAGTCGGCGGAAACGGGCCGATCCACGGCTACTTCGTATTCCTTTTCGTGTTGGTTGCCCGCGCGGAGAATTTTGTTTACGATGTCGCCATTGCTGGTCAGAAAAATTAAGCCCTCGGAAGGCTTATCCAGCCGCCCCACGGGGAAAATGCGCTCAGGATGGCCAATGTAGTCGATAATATTTCCCTCAATGTGCCGTTCCGTCGTGCAGGTGATCCCGACGGGCTTGTTGAAAGCCAGATAAACGTCTGCTTTCTTCGCCGAAGAAACAACCTTCCCATTCACCCGTACCTCATCACCCGCCATCGCCTGGTCGCCTAGCCCCGCCACGCGGCCATTGATCGTCACCAAACCCTGGGCAATAAGCTTATCCGCCTCCCGACGGGAACAAAACCCTGTCTGGCTTATAAACTTATTCAGCCGCGTGGCCTTCTCATCATTCATAACTCATAATTCATTATTTTCCTATCCCCTGCCAGGTCTCCATATCGTGCAAAAAAACGTTAAAATCCACGAATCCCCTAACGCCATCGGCGTAGCCTTTCTCGCTGTGTTGCCAAAGCAGGATGTTGGGACTTTCGGCTAAATCGCCCAGGTGCGCACGGGTATAGCCTGCCAGCCATAGCGGGTAGTCGTCGAAATTACCGACAATGTATTTTTGGTAAAAATTCGGATTGACGTAAATGATCGGCCGCACCCCATAGTGCTTTTCTACCAGCGCCAGCCAGTTGCCAACGCCTTTGATGATGATTTCCGGCGGCTTTCCGGCGGTTGTTTCAAGGTCGAGAACAGGCGGCAGGTCGCCTTTTTTCATCTTGACTTGTTTGATAAAATTCTCGGCTTGCCGATCGGAGTACACCCGAGGGTTGTAAAAATGATACGCCCCTCGCCGAATACTGACGCGCTTGGCCTCGCGCCAGTTACGAGCAAACTCTCGGTCGAGGTGAGTCGCGCCTTCGGTAGCTTTAAGGTACACGAAGTCGATGCGGACGTTTTCGCCTTTGGCTCTTTTTAGCTTGTCCCAGTCCACACGGGCATTATGGTGCGAAAGGTCAATGCCATGAATGGCGTAGCGCAACGGTAGGCGAATGCCGAACCGCCGAATAAACGTCCATTCGTTTTCATTGCGGTTGCCCAACCACCAAATCCCCAGCGAAACTACCGCCACGACTGCCCCTAAGATGAGCCAACCTTTGAGCGGCAGCGACTTTCTGACGCCTTTCTTTACACGGGTCGGGTTCCTTCTCTTTTGCGCCATAGCGCGGCAAAACTAACGAAAAAAGCCGCCCCTTGTGGAGCAGCTCTCTCAATTTGGAATTAGTGAATGTCGGACGGGGCCGCCCTCGCGGTGTCGGAATGTCGGAATAAGAAATTCGTGCGAAAGCAACATTCTAAATTCCGACATTCCAAATTGAACGCTTCGCTACTTATTAGGCTGCGGCGTATAGCGCAGGTAAGGCTTCACTTCTGTCACACCCTTGCTGAATTTCTGCTTGGCGTCCTCGGTGCTGATCGAGGGCGACACAATCACATCCTCGCCATCCTGCCAGTCGGCCGGGGTAGCTACGGAGTGGTTGGCGGTAAGTTGGAGAGAGTCCACCACGCGCAGTAGTTCGTTGAAATTACGGCCCGTGGAAGGCGGGTAGGTCAAAGTGAGCTTCACTTTCTTGTCGGGCCCTATAATGAACACC
The DNA here is from genome assembly GCF_041751555.1 of Persicitalea sp. Lineage (NCBI taxonomy): Bacteria > Pseudomonadati > Bacteroidota > Cytophagia > Cytophagales > Spirosomataceae > Persicitalea > Persicitalea sp. The sequence goes on from NZ_JBGSXF010000350.1 coordinate 23,067, forward strand.
GAACGCACGGTTGCTTTTTCGCTGGAATTGGGGTGAATCATATCGTACAGCTCAGCGACCTTGCGGCCTTCGTCGGCGATGATCGGAAAATTGATTTCCGTTCCGGTAACTTCCTTAATGTCGGGAATCCAGCGATTGTGCGAATCCAAATCATCGACACTCACGGCTATTACTTTGACGCCGCGCTTCTCGAACTCGCCTTTCAGCAGGGCTGTTTTACCTAATTCCGTCGTACAGACGGGCGTAAAATCGGCGGGGTGCGAAAACAACATGCCCCAGCCATCGCCGAGCCATTCGTGAAATTTAATCGGGCCCTGCGTGGTGCTGGCCTCGAAATCGGGGGCAATATCTCCTAATCTTAATGACATGTTTTTTTAGTTGAAAGTTGACAATGGACAGTTGACAGTAAGAGGTTTATAAATGAATATACAGTATTGGAAAAGCCTCTGCCGAAAACTCTATCAATGTGATAGACTAGCTAAACAGCCCGTCGGTTGCTATCATTCCCTAAGATGATATTTTTTTGAAAAAAATTCTATGGCAGCGGCCAACCGTCATTCTATCACAGGCGAGCCTGCCCCGTCAAAATTATCACTTACCAAAAGAAAAGTTCCTTGTGAGGCCCACGATGAAAGCCATGCGCTGGTACTTGAAATCCTGAAAACTACCCAGAATTTCGACCCGGATCGGAAAGCGAATGCCGATGTCGAGGCCATAGCCGAGTTCGGTGTAGTTGTTAGAAGAAGGCGTTGCCAGGTAGTGTACAATCAGGTTTTCTTTTATTCCTAATACCCGGAACCACTGAATTTGGGTGAGTAGAAACTGCCGCATTTCGGTGAGGGCGTGGGCTTCTACAAAACGTTGAGCTGTACTGAATCGGTAGTAGTCCAGCACCCGAAACGTACCGATGGGGTCGCCGTATTGGAAGAAAAACTGGTTGCCTGGGAAGTGCTGAAAATCGGGAAAATACACCGCCTTATTGTTCAGGTATCCACCCGCAGCCAGCTTGTAGTTGAGCCGACTGCGGATGCCCGTATCGAAGCCGTGCGAAACGCCCGCTTGCAGGATGTCGAAATCGACATCGCTACCAAAAGCGCCGATGCCCTTGCGGTAGTTGACGAAAAATTTGGGCGACTGGTCTTCGTAATAGACCGTAACGCCTTTTCGCGTCCGGTACTTCTGCCAGGGTTTGTAAAAAGCCGACACACCGAGCGTTACGGCCTGGTGATTCGGCATTTCAACCGAGCGAGTCCCCGAGTCGTCCAATAGCTCTTCATTGAACGGAATATTGGAGGTGAACGCTTTGTTCTTCCAATCGATCCAGCAGTAGGGTTTCAGTTTTTCCAGATTGCTCAGGGAGCGACGGTCGGCGTACTCGAGTTCGGCGTTGAAGCCGAAGTGATCGTTTTCGCGCTGCTTCGCAAAGTTCAGCCGAAGGAAATTTTTCTCGTAGTTTTTGAGGAAATTTTGTTCCAAAAACAGCGTCGTTAAGCTGTTTAAAATGGGCGACATCGGGCTATTGGGATTGAATTGTGTCACGGTTTGTCCGCCAGAAAAGCTAAGAGTATTGCGCTTCCAGGCGTAATCTACCCCGCCCTGGCCCATGAGCTTATTCCGGCCAAAGGAGTAGCGCGTCAACCCGTTGAACGAGAGTTCGCTTTTCTGTCGTACCGTGTACGCCTTCACACCATCCGTTCCGGCTTGGATTACCTGCTTATTCTCCCCAGTCTTTCCCCGATTGTATTTTAGTTTCAAACCTCCCCCGTCCAGTACCCAGCCTTCGGTCGTATTGACCTGCGCGCCAATGAGCGGACTGACGTATTCCAAGCGCCAGGGACTTTTCTTATCGCCCAGTCGGAAAGTGTGGCCTGTTAAAATGTCTCCGAATGAGCCGCTCTTGCCTTTTTTTCCATTGTTATTTTTGGTGGAATCAGTCTTTGCTGTTTTCAAACTATCGCGTTGCGCTTTGGGGCCTTCTTTAATAATAATGAGGCTGTCGAGTCGCGAATAGCTTTTCGTCTCGGCTTTGGTCAGCGGCACTGAGCGGATCGAGTCCCAGAAGGCGGTAGTGCGCATCCCGGCCAACGAATCCACGAACGTCGAGTCCTTTCGGGTGTTTTCCAGGTCGATGTCCAGTCCTTTCTCCTCCTTTTCCTGCAACTCCTTCTTTTCGTGTTCCTTCATCATCTTCCGCAGGTCGCGGGCGGTGAATTTTTTCTGTTTGCTGATGAGTTCGTCCAGGTTTTGTGTCTTGATTTCACGCTTGGTCAGGCTCATTTGGCGGGCTTCGTCTTTTTCTTTTTTAGCATCGAGCACCACAATGTCGGGTTGGAAGGCGGGGTTTACTTTGAGCGAAGAGAAGGTTTGTGAGATAACCAGATCGCCTTTCCCCTTCAGGCCATATATCCCCCCTCCTACATGAAATTGCTGGTTGACGGGCATCCATACGCCCTGAACCTGACTGTAAATCTGCTTGATGCCAATGTTGAAGCCCGTGTTGACCGTTTCCAACTCCAGGCGATAAATACTCCATTCGTTTTCCACAATCTGGATCGTGCCGCGGTACACACCCTCACCGTAGGAGCGCGGAATGACCTTGATTTTGTTGACTTCTACCCCGTTTTCCCGAAAAGACCCCAGGTACTCAAACTTGTAGTACGAAAAAGCGCGCGGTGACAATGGCGACACGGCTTCCACGACTTCGGGCTTGTAGAAGCTGGTGAGGAAATAGGCGTTGGCATTGGAGAAGTTCTGATCCTGACTGTTGCGCGAAGCGATAATGCGCTGTTTGTAGTTATTAGGCTGCGTGAAATTGACGATAGACACGGATTCATTCAAAATAGGTACGCCTTTCTTGAAGTTAGATTCTTTCTCCAGCTCTTTCAATTCTTTTTTGTACAAAAACTCTAATGGCAAATCAGTCACCACAAATGAAGACTTGCTGTATGCCTTCGCGGTGTAACTTTCAACCTGCAAAAAGTGGTAGCGACTTTTGGCAATAGCTCGCCGCATGATAGTATAGGCGGGATCTTCATCTTTACTGCCGATTCGCACCTCGCCCAAAATGAACACTTGCTCTTCCAGCACCGGGTCGAAGGTTTCTATTTTGTTCTCAATGGTGAATGCTTTTGTGCCGTTTTTGAAGCCCAGGTACTGAAAGATAATTTCGTAATATCCGGGTTTCAGGTCGAGTAGGTACTTCCCTTCCTCATTGCTGATGGTACCTATGTTGGTACCCCGCACGAGGATAGCGGCATAAGGCAGTGGCTCCCCCCTGGTAGTTTTGATGGTGCCGCGTAAGCCGGATTCTGGTTTTGGGGTTTGGGCAAGGGCGGTAACGGATAAAAAGGAAAACAAAATGAAGGAGCAACAGTATCGGTTTATCATGGCTGGTTGAGTCGGCAAATAGAACACCTTTCAAACAAAGATAGCAAAGCCTCGTGAGCGGGTAAGGGTCGAATCCCTGTTTTTTTGAATTGGGGCGATTTGTAAACTACCGTTGAGGATGATTTTCCCAATATACGTATGGGCTTTGATATATAAATGTAGGATGTTCAATAATTATTTAATACAAGGTAACCGATTTGTGTATAATTATTTCATGAAATAGGCATTATTTTTCTCTCATAGAGAAGATGGCATAGTTCTAATAAAATAGGCTGATTTATGTCCCGATTAACTATATGTTTTCTTTTTCCACACTACCCAAATCCTAATGATTCAACTACCTCGGAATTTGCTTTGTTTCTCCCATCTTCGCTGGGATTTCGTTTACCAGCGTCCACAACATTTGCTCACCCGCTTTTCTGAATTAACTTCTGTTTATTTTCTGGAAGAACCCATTTTTGGATATACCGATACGGCGTGGCTAAGCTATTCCCAGCGGCTACCCAATCTTTGGGTTTGCGTACCTCACTTACCGGACGGCCTGAATAAAGAAGCGGTGAATGCCTGTCTCCGGGAGCTACTCGCGGACTTTATGGTTGGGAAAAATTTGAAAGATTTTATTTTCTGGTACTACACACCGATGGCACTAGAGTTTTCGGCTCACCTCGATCCGCGCCTGACCGTTTATGATTGCATGGACGAATTGGCAGCTTTTAAGTTTGCGCCGCAGGAACTCAAAGTACTGGAAAGTAGTCTTTTCGAAAAGTCTGACATCGTTTTCACTGGCGGACATTCGTTATACGAAGCCAAAAAGCAGCAGCACTTCAATACGCATTTTTTTCCCAGTAGCATCGACAAGTCTCACTTCGTCAAAGCGCGTAAACCAGGGAACGAGCCCGCTGACCAGGCAGTAATTCCTGAACCGAAAATCGGTTTCTACGGAGTGATCGACGAAAGGTTCGACATAGAACTGATTCGCGGGGTTGCCGAGTCGCGGCCCAACTGGCAGATCGTACTGATTGGCCCAATAGTCAAGATTGATCCGGCGCATTTGCCTCAACTACCCAACATCCATTATCTAGGATCGAGATCATATGACAAATTGCCCGGCTATCTGTCAGGCTGGGAGGTAGCGTTGATTCCCTTCATGCGCAACGAGTCCACACGCTTCATTAGTCCTACCAAAACACCCGAATACCTGGCTGGAGGTAAGCCTGTGGTTTCGACGCCCATTCGCGACGTGATCCATCCTTACGCAGACGAAGGGTTGGTGGCAATTGGTGAAAATTCGGAAGAATTTATAACTATTATTAGCGAGTTAATGGCTACGCCATCCTGTGACATCTGGCTGGGGGAAATTGATTCATTTTTGGATAACTGCTCGTGGGATTTGACCGTTCAGGCTATGAGAAATGTCTTGGAAAAAGCCCTGAATACGCGAGACGTAGTGCGACTAGGGGCTGCACCATTGCCCAAGTTCCAGATCGGGGCGTAAAATGAAGGCCTATGAACGACACCAGCAATCCCTTTGAGTCCTTTTGGATGGGAGGCTATGAGTGCACCGACCAGCTCAACAATCGTGGTGACCGGGTCGATTTCCTGCACATAACGGCGCATCTTGACCGAATTCAGGAGGACTACGCTCTGCTGGGCCAGTTTGGCATCAAAACGGTGCGTGAGGGATTGCAGTGGAGCCAGGTAGAGCGACGACCCTATGAGTACGATTTTCGAACGTTGGGCAGAATGCTGGATGCGGGTAAAGATTGCGGCATTCAGCAGGTATGGGACATTTGCCATTTCGGCTATCCCGATGATCTCACACCGCTACATCCACACTTCACGCAACGCTTTGAAGCATTATGTCGGGCCTTTGCCAACTATCACGCCGCTCGCCAGCCGGATCAAACGCTGATCGTTACGCCTATCAATGAGGTGAGCTTCATGTCGTGGTTGGGAGGCGACGTGGCCGGAACCTCACCCTACTGCCGTAATAACGGTTGGGAGGTAAAATACGCTTTTATGCGCGCATATATCGCAGGAATCCGGGCTTTGCGGGAGGTGAACCCTGACGCCCGCATCCTGACTACCGAGCCACTGGTGAATGTCGTCCCTACCTTCGACGCCACCGAAGACCAAATTGCTGATGCGCACCGTCATCACGAGCTTCAATACCAGTCCCTGGATATGCTTTGTGGGCGCATTTGCCCAGAATTGGGTGGGTCTCCGGATTGCCTTGATATTTTGGGATTCAATTTTTACTACGACAATCAGTGGGAATTTGGCACCAATCACTGCCTGAACTGGAATGATTTGGTCTTGGATTCGCGTTGGCGACCGCTCGACGATTTGCTGCGGGAAGCACACCTGCGCTATGACCGCCCGATAGTGCTGTCCGAGACCAGTCATCCCGGCCTGGATCGACCTTTCTGGACCGAGCGCATCGCGAGCGAATGCAGCCGGGCCATTCGGGAGGGGGTGCCGCTTTGGGGCATTTGTCAGTACCCCATCATCGACCGCCCCAATTGGGATCATCTGGACGATTGGCATTTTGCCGGACTTTGGGACGTGGATTACCTTAGTGGCTCAATGGAGAGGACACTTCATGTGCCCTCGGCGCTCGCTCTGCAGGCAGCGCAACAAAAAACGAGCGAAGCCATTCGAGCTACTGGTAACCGTAATCCCTATTTTCTTCCTAATTTGGGGGCAAAATAAACCACGCCATACCGCTCATCAAACCAATGAAGGTCATCAATCGGTTTCTGACTAACCAGAATGCCCAGTTAACCTCGCTTGTCATTTTGGCGGTCTTGGCCAGCGCACAGTCATACTTCGGATCACAGAATACTATTGCCGAGAGCACAGAGCTGTACACAAAGTACAATAACTACCTAATCTTCAAGCTTTCTTTTTTTCATCTCATTGAGGACAAAGATTTATATATACTTTACCTGAATGAGCAGTGGGATTTATTTAAATACAGCCCGACTTTCGCGCTATTATTCGGCCTATTCGCTTGGTTACCAGACTTCGTGGGGCTGACGCTCTGGAACTTACTCAACGGACTCGTATTCTTTCTAGGCCTGTATTATTTGCCTAAAATAGACATTCGTACGAAGGGACTTATTTTCGTATTTGTGGTACTCGAGCTAGTAGGTTCCGTGCAAAACGAGCAAAGTAATGCCCTGATGGCCGGGCTGTTGCTATTCACTTTTGGCTTTCTGGAACGCGACAAATACTGGTTGGCAGCCCTTTGTATAGTCGCCAGTATTTTTATCAAGTTATTTGGGGTAGTTGCCCTGGCCCTTTATTTCCTTTATCCCAACAAATGGAAACTCACGTATACCACGGCAGTCTGGGTCGTGGTATTTACGCTGCTCCCCCTACTGGTTGTAGGCGCGGATCAGCTACTTTTTTTGTACAAAAGCTGGGGAAATTTGCTGGCCAACGACCACGATGCCTCCCACGGAATGTCAGTGATCGGTTGGTTGAAAACCTGGTTTGGTTGGGAACCCGATAAGGTGGTGGTAGCCGTCGTCGGCGCGATCCTTTTTTGCCTGCCTTTGCTCAAAATCAAGTCTTACAGCAAGTACCCATTTCGGGTACTGATGCTGGCATCGGTGCTGTTGTGGGTTATTATCTTCAACCACCGCGCCGAGTCACCCACCTTTATCATAGCGGTAAGTGGTGTAGCGCTCTGGTACTTCATTCAAGTACCCAAAACAGAGAACCTTATCCTTCTGCTGCTTACACTCATGTTCAGTATCTTGTCCCCTACCGACATCGTTCCGGCATTCGTTCGCACCGAATGGTTTGAACCTTATGTAGTAAAGGCGGTTCCCTGCATTTTGGTTTGGGTGAAAATAATCTACGACTTGCTCACGGGGACCTTTGAGCCAAGGATCAGTACGGAGCAAATCCAGGATTAAAGCTTTTTCAGTAAGATTTCCTGCCTTACCTGCTTTGTTTATTTTAAACAGAAACAAAGACATGAAAAAGCGTGACTTCCTTAAAATCACCGGACTGGCCGGAATGAGCGGGCTGAGCATTGGACTCAAAGCCGCCCCTTCGCCAAAATCCACTTTCCCGCCCCACCGCCAAACCTTCAATATGTCGGGTTATGCGGCTCCCAAGATAGATACAGTCCGCATTGGCTACATTGGTTTGGGCAACCGCGGCGGCGGCGCGGTCAAGCGCATTACTCACCTTGAAAACGTGGAGGTGAAAGCCATCTGCGACATCAGGCCCGAGAAAGCCGCCGCTGCCGCCAAAGCATTCGAAGGTACTTCGCACAGTCCGCAAATCTATTCCGGCTCGGCCGACGCCTGGAAGAAGGTCTGTGAACGCGACGACATCGACCTCATCTACATCTGCACGCCGTGGAGTTTGCATACCCCGATGGCGGTGTACGCCATGGAACAGGGCAAGCACGCGGTTACGGAGATTCCGGCGGCTAATACCCTGGCCGACTGCTGGAAGTTAGTCGAAACCTCGGAGCGTACCCGTAAGCACTGCATGATGCTGGAAAACTGCTGCTACGATTTCTTCGAACTACTCACGCTCAACATGGCGCGGCAGGGCTATTTCGGCGAAATCGTCCACGTCGAAGGTGCTTATCTTCACGATATTGTAGATTCTTTTTTCAAGAAAGAAGCTCGATACGACAACTGGCGGCTGCGCGAGAACCTGCGGAACGGCAACCTCTACCCCATGCACGGACTGGGACCAATTGCTCAAATCCTCGACATCAACCGCGGCGATAAGATGGACTACCTCGTCTCGATGTCGACCAACGATTTCGCCATCGCGCCCCGCGCCCACGCGCTGGCGACGACCGACCCTGATTTTAAGGAATTTGCCGGAAAAACCTTCCGGGGTAACCACAACACGACGACGATTCGCACCAACAAGGGCAAGACAATCATGCTCCAGCACGATGTCAGTTCACCCCGCCCCTACTCGCGGATTCATTTGGTTAGCGGCACGAAAGGCATCGCCCAAAAATACCCGCTCGACGGCGAACGGGGGCGTATCTCGCAAGGCCACGAGTGGATTGCTGATACAGAATACCAGGAATTGGAAAAGAAATACCAGCCCGAAATCGTGAAGCGTATCGGCGAACTGGCCAAGAAAGTTGGCGGCCACGGCGGCATGGATTTCCTGATGGACTGGCGCCTAATCGATTGCCTGCGCAACGGCCTGCCGCTGGATCAGGATGTCTATGACGCCGCCGCGTGGAGTTCCATCGTGCCTTTGAGCATCGAGTCGGTAGCCAATCGTTCCAACTCGGTGGATGTTCCCGATTTTACTGACGGTGCCTGGAAGAAGAATGAGCCCGTGGACATTTCGATGGCCGAAGGCGGAAATACTCGTGTAAAATCCTGACGATAAAAAATTACCTTATTATTTTTACAGTAAAAAATCTCCCGTGCAAATTCCAGACTTCCCTTGAAACTTGTTTATTCCCCAGATAGCTATGAGAACTCTACTGCTAATTCGTACTCTCGCTTTTGTATTGATGTTTCTTCTTTACAAGAATTTTTCCTGTTTCAGTCAGAGTACTGCGGATACTGTTCGGTTAGACCTATTGAGGGCCAGCACCACTCAATCGCTCAGAAAGATATTCGAGAAAAGTTCTTCAACCGTACCTAGCGCCTATCTGCTTACCCCTGATTGGGCAGCTATTTCCAAACTTTCAAAGTTTTCCCAGCCCGGATACATCTCATTTCAATTACCCGTTTCGGGCACTTCTGCACTTTCTATTGTGATAAAAGAAGTCCCAGTTTTGGCAAAAGGATTTAGAGTCACCACCAGTTCGAACAGACCGATTGACCTGCCCGCGATAAGGTTTTATACCGGCAAACTGGTAGGTGATGATTCTTCAACCGTATCCCTAACTATTTCTGAGGATGGCATTGAGGGCCTGGTGTACGGGCAATCTTACTCTTACACATTTGGCAAAATACGGGGCACCGACGCCAAAAAGTTGCACATGGTCTATCAGACCCATGAAATGCCCGAAAAAGCCCAGATAGAATGTACATCTGTTGAAGCAGTAGTTACCAACGCTGTAAAATCCTCGGTGCAGGGCAATTCAACGGCTAGGACAACCGCTGAAGGATGCCGGAAGGTGGGGATTTATATGGAGGCAGACTATACATTGTACCAAAATTGGGGTAGCGACGTCGCCCA